>JAMPDU010000055.1 GCA_023665505.1 Ruminococcus sp. | reverse complement strand
CCGCCAGCGCGGGGCTGCGCTGGACCAGCCGCTTGCCTAAAGGGCTTTTAGTTAGTTTATTGTGTGAATTGAGTTGCTAAACCGCCGTACAAAACGTGCACCAAATACGTATTGACATTTTACAAAAAATATGTTATAATATTATCATAATTTTAATGAAAAGGGGTATTGCCATGCAGTACGAAATCAAAGGCACACCTTTCCCCGTCGTGATATGCCGCCTTGACCCGAACGAAACCGTTTGCTGCCAAAAAGGCGGAATGTCTTGGATGTCGCCCAACATGCAGATGTCCACCAACGCGGGCGGCGGTATCGGCAAAATGTTCTCCCGTGCCGTTTCGGGAGAATCCATATTCCAAAACAAATACACCGCCGTGGGCGGCGTGGGCGAAATAGCTTTCGCCTCCTCCGTACCGGGGCACATTCTCCCCGTTGAAATCTCCCCGTCGCGGACAATCGTCGCCCAAAAATCGGCGTACCTCGCCTCATCTCCCACCGTGGAACTCAGCATTTTCTTTCAAAAGAAAATCGGCGCGGGATTTTTCGGCGGCGAGGGCTTTATCATGCAAAAGCTCAGCGGCAGCGGCATTGCTTTCCTCGAAATCGACGGAAGTATCGTCGAATACGACCTTGCCGGGAACGAATCCATACTTATCGACACGGGCTATCTGGCGGCTATGGACTCCACCTGCTCCGTTGACATCGAGACCGTCAAGGGCATCGGCAACGCCCTGTTCGGCGGCGAGGGTCTGTTCAACACAAGGGTGAGCGGTCCGGGGCACATATGGCTGCAAACCATGCCCATACCGTCGCTCGCGGGGTCTATCAGACCGTACATACCCACGGGAAATTGAGTTAAATAAAAAATCCGGAAATTTGCATTTTCCGGACTTTTTTATTTCATATTTTTTCGCCCTTTTGGGAATTTTTCTTAATCAAAACCGTCGCAGCCGCCGTAAAAATCAGGTACGCCCCAATCGAAATAACCGACGCCTCCACGCCGAATTCCCCGCCCGTCACAAGCGCGGACTTGCTTTCAAGCACATAGTTGAAAATGCAGCCCTCCGACGGCTCGGTGTAAATGTTCAGAATGCCCGTGCCCATGCACATATTCCAAACGCCGTGCATTAACGCCGACGACCATATAGACCCGCTTTCGTACGTTACCAAGGAAAAGAGAATGCCCACAACACTTCCCGCCACAAGCAGCTGGATAAAACTTACAATTGACAGCCCCCCGTTCATCACGTGCGCCGCCCCGAACAGCACCGACGGCGCAATCACCGCCGCAGCCTTTCCCCAGCGCATTTCAAGGGCTTTCATCATCACCCCGCGGAACACCGCCTCTTCAACCGCGCCCACGGAAAGTCCCGCCACGAAAACCGACGTTGTGATACAATCGGCAATCTGCAAGCCGTTTTTTGGGGAATTTTCCCAGTGTCCCGCTGTGAGGAGAAGTCCCGCCACAACAATCGCGGGCATAATGAACGCAGCGGCAGCCCATAGGGGCTTGATTTTGTAACGGGTTATACGGCATTCCGCAAGGGTTACGCCGAGAATTTTCCCGCTGATGACTTTAAGCAGCAAAAGCGTGAAAAGCAGGTACAAAGCCGCGTCAACCAAATTCCCCGCGAATTTTGGTACACCGAGGGCGGTTATGCCGCTGCCGATAAGCGTTGCCAATAATTGGCTGACGACCAGCGCGACAATTGCCGACAAAGCGGCGGCTATGGCTCTCCATGCCGAGATTTTTTTTGAATTATTCATATTTTTACCTCCAAAGAATTTTTTTCGGGCACATACTTTATAAAAATAATCACGGCGATGACGGTAAAGCCAATTCCGCCCACAAGTCCGCCTAAATTAGGTCCGATGAACGGATTTGCACCCTCCCCCATGAAAAGCGCGGCGGGGGAAAATTTATCCATTGCGTTGAGCGCGGCGTGAAACACCACGGGACACCACACCGACCCTGTTTTTGAAAACAAAAACGACGCGATAATTCCCAGAATAACGCAGTGCGCCGTCATTGCCAAAACGCCGAGTACAGGGTGTTCGCTGCCGTAATTGAAACCCGTGACAATGACGGGGGTGTGCCAAAGTCCCCAAATAATTCCATTAATTACCACGGCGGTTCTGTAGCTGAATTTTTCGGTCAGTTTCGGCAGCAGATAGCCCCGCCAAGCAAACTCCTCGCCGAGACATTGGACAAGTCCCATGATAGGATTTATCAGTACCGCCAAAGGTATCGTCAGCGCAAGCTGTCTGAAATATTCCGCGGTCGTTTCCGCGCCGGTCTCCAAAGCGTATTGGGACATAAGCGGCTGCCAATCGTTCCCAAAAATCAGAAAATACACGGCTGCGCCGACATATGCGGCAACGGGCGTACCAAAATATGCCAATAAGTACCATTTTAAATTGCCCTTAAAATTGGGTTTTAAGTACAAATCCGCAAAGCCCTCTTTTGTCGCAAGCCTCGTGATAATCACGCTTGCCGCAGGGGTAAGCATAAGAATTGTCAGGAAAATATCTTTCCTATAATAATAGTACAACCCGCTGAAAATTGCCAGCAGTATCACCACAGACACGCCAAAGCAAGCTAATTTTTTGTTCATAAACAACACTCCTAATAATTATTTTGTAATAATATTATACAGCGTATATTATAGGAGTGCAAGCACTTTTAGTTTACATTTTGCAAAAAAATTATCCGCAACCAATAGTTGCGGGAAAAATCAATTTACGGGCGGGAACTATTCCGCCACCACAACCCCATAACTCCTGCAAATATCGGGCAGCTCCATAGCCACCCCCTTGCCCGACGGGACAAGCTCCCAAACGCCGTCCACACGCTCAAAGCCGCAGGCAAGAATTGTCCTGCAATTGATATTTTTTTCCAGTTTCATGCGCAGACAGACCCCGTTCTCGCAGAGAAAGCTTATCTCGCCGTCGATAATTTTGCTGAACTGCTGCCAATTTTTGTCACCGTAAATGGAAAACAGCAGGGACATCTTGCTCACGTCGGCGGGAATAGCGCGGAAGTCCACAAACATCGCCCTGTCGCCGTCAACCACGTACCTCACGCTGCCGCAGGGGGACGCGGTATTTCTAAAAAATACCATTCCGCTGTTGTCCTTGACCTTGCCCCGCTCGTTCAGCATGAAAAGGTACGCGTCCACGTCCAGTTTCATACGCATAGCGCGGCAAAGCAGTTCAATGCGGTAATTCCGCGGCGCGAGGGGTATCCGCCTGCCGCTGACGATTTCCACATTGTCGTTGACGGGCACTTCCGCAGGCTTTGGGCTGCGCTCCTCCTCGGTGAGGAAAACCCGTTCCGCCTCACGTCCCGCCGCAAGATTGGCAATGTCAAATTTTGCCAAAGCGTTTTGGTAATTATAGGGACTTTCCCTGTCCACAAAATACAGCGCGGGGTTTTTCGGTACGCACCCCTCTCCCGTCTCGCCGCTGACAAAAATTTTCCGCGTTATGCCCGTCACCGCGGACGTCACGAAAATATTTCCGTAAATTATCGAGCCGGCGCGTATTTTCCCAACCGTCAATGTAACGCTGTTATATCCCTTTAAAAGCAAGTCCCGGGAAAGCGTTACGCCGTAAATCCCCGAGCGTATCTCCGCCTCGACGGGGACGTAAATCTCCGCCGTAAAGGACGCGCTTTGCTCCGCGGGCAGCTTGCCCAGCTCCAGTATTCTCGGCACGCCCCAGTACTGCTCCTCGTCGGCAATGCCCAGCACCGAGCCGTTCACCTCAACCTCCGAAAA
This sequence comes from Ruminococcus sp., assembly GCA_023665505.1. GTDB lineage: Bacteria > Bacillota > Clostridia > Oscillospirales > Ruminococcaceae > RGIG8773. Next base: position 16,440 of record JAMPDU010000055.1, on the reverse strand, counting down.
ACGGGGATTTTTCCCTTTGCAGAAAACGGAAATGTACTCTATCTCCCCAGCGTTGTCCGAGGTAAGCTCCGCCCTTAAATTATTCACCGAAACATTGTCCGCCTCTATAACAAGGACGGGACCCGAGGCGTTCCACAAAAGCGCGCCGCCGCCGTTTACGGTACAGCTTTTGCGGACGTAAAAACGTCCCTCAAACTCCCCCGCGGGCAGGTTCACGACCCCGCCCGCAGGTATGTGACATCGGGACGGGAAACCCGTCCCCTACAGATTGATTATTGTACCCATAGTCAAAACATCATTCCCGCCGCCGTCAGCAGAGCCGCCGCCGCAATCGTCAGAATTATCCTGAAAATAAGCCAAGAACGGTAATCCAGCGCGAATTTGCGGGAATAAAGTATAAAGTCCGCCAGACATTTTATTCCGCACCTTTCCGCCGCCGCCGCGCAAACCGACCGTACCGAGGACGCCGCCGAGGACGCCGCAAACGCCGTGTCCGCCTCGGTCAGAACCTTTATGTCCCGCATGATAGCCCCCGCAAAGCAAATTTTCACGCCCGTGTTCCGCGCCGCCTTGACCAGCCGCATTTTGTCCCGCTCAACCGCGCAAGCCACCGCCCGCACGTCCCCGAACTTGTCCGCAAGCTCCTTGTCGCCCATATTTTTGAGCTGCTTTGAGGTAAGAATTACCCCGCCGCTCTTTTTTATTCCCGCGTACTTCGCCGTGAAAACCGCGTTCTCGCGGCTGCTGCCCGTGACGAGAACCGTCCTTATCCCCGCCTTTGAAAGCCTCTCCACGCACTTCGCCGACTCCTCGTAATAGCTGTCCTGCAAAGCGATTAAGCCTATCAGCGTAAATCCGCCGCCGTCCGGCAAACGTCCGCCCTTAATGCCCTTGTTAGTGAAAGCGATCGCCTCAACGTCCTTCCCCGACAGGGAAATGGCGTCCGCCAGCTTTTGCAGGGCTTTTCTGTTGGTGATTTTGTGCCGCTTGCCGTCCGCGCCGTGGTACTCGGTGCACCGCTCCAGCAGCTTTTCTGACTCGCCGCGGATTATCGTCACCAGCTCGCCCCCCAGCGACACCGTCGCCCCCTGCAAGCCGTTGTCCGCCGCCTCCGACTGCTTTTTCAGCACGTCACGCCGTTTCATGCCGTCCTTGACGAACGTGAGCATGGCGTTGTCAAACGGGTTTCTCCCCCGCACCGAGCCGTCAGGGAGCAGCTGCGCACTGAAAATGCTCAGCACCGCCGTTTTCAGCAGCTTGCCCAAACTTCCTCCAATGTCGGCGAATTTGGCGTACTCCTTGCCGTCGCCGTCGATAAAGCCGCTGACCGAGTACTCGCCTTTCGTGAAAACCCCGGTCTTGCCCGTCAGCAGCACGGCGGTTTTCGCCGCGTTTTCAAGGGTTTCCGGCTTTGAGACGGACACCCCCGCCCGTGCCAGCCGCCGCACCGCCTTTGCCGCGAACGCCTCGCAGGCAAGGGACTTCCCGCCTATGCAGGAAACCGCCAGCGCGGCAGCCCCCAAGGAAAGTCCCTTTAAAAAGCCGCCCAAAGCGTTTCCCGCCGACGCTCCAACCGCCAAAAAAATCACCGTGACAATTGCCGCCAGCACTCCCCCCGCAATGCCCGCCGAGTTTGACAAGTCCGCAAAGCTCTGCTCGGGAATTCGTATCGGCTTGTCCTCAAGGCGTTTCGCCAGCTGCGTACCGTCCCCAACCGCCGTAATTCTGATTATTCCGCTGCCCGAGCACACCACCGACCCGCTGTACACGCAATAGGGGTTGTCTGGGCTTAGCATGCCGTTGTCACGGTACCCCTCGGGAGCGGTGCCTTTCCGCATTCTGCCGATAACGCCGAAAACGGACTGGTCAACCGTCACCGTGCCGTCCTCCATAATGCCGTCGGCGGGAATAACGTCCTCGGAGGAAATATATACCAAATCTCCAACCGTCAGATCCTCCGCCCGCAGGTCGACGGTTTTGTCGACGCCCCTAAACACCGCGTACACGCCGTTTTCGGGGGAGCGGGCAGCCCTGTACAGCGCGTTGTTGGAGCTGTGTCTTACCAAAGCGTTCACCAGCGCGGACAGAACCGCCGCCGCTGCGGGTACGGCGATTATCAGGGGGTCTGTTTTGGGTATAGCCTCCAAAAGTCCGAGCATAAAGGCTATGGCGCAAAGCAGCGCCGAGATGACGAAAAGCTTTGCCGTAAGCGACGAAAAGCCCATAATAAGGCTGCGTCCCAATATTTGGTTATATGAGCGGACGTTGCGCCCGTATTTTTGTTTGGACGCCTCCGCCTCTCTTTCCGTCAGTCCCGAAAAAGCCATAGCTCTACTCCTTTGTAAATTTTCTGTAAAAATATTCTTAATAAATTCTAACCCGTATAAGCGTTCCCCTCTCGCCGCAGCAGGCGCGGAACTGCGTGCCGTCCTCAATGCGTATCGCCTGCCCTGCGGGAACGGGGTTGCCGCTCGGTGATAAAAGCCCCTGCGCGCGGCAGTTTATTATAAACCAATTCCCGCCGTGGCAGCACGCGTAGGCTTGCAGGCTCTTGTCCGCCTTTTCGTCGGCGAAAACGCTGCTCTGCAAATGCCACTTGAAAAGCGGGGTGTTATGTACAATGTCAAGCTCGGAGAATTTCCGCCACTCCCCCGTGTGCCCCCGAACCTCGGAGTATATCTCGAAACGGACTATATTTTTCTCCCCGGCGCGCGTCCCGCAGAAGGGACAGACGGGGTTGTTTACGTCGTGGAGCACGAACCATTTCTTGTCGCACCGCGGGTTCGCGCACTTGTGGAGCAAATCCCAGGTTTTCACAAGACCCCGCTCCCACTCCATTGCCGAGGGGCGCAGGGGCGGGTTGTGAAGACCGTCCACAAACGCCCTTATAAACAGGTTTTCCAGTATGGGTCCCAAATCCTTTATGGTATTTTTCAGGTTTGGCGGACGGTTTGAGGTATCGTTGGGGTTCTCGATAAACAAAGCCATTTCGCCCAGCCCCAGCAAATCGTCCTTTTCAGCCGATTCCGCCGAAAAAATTTTAGGTCCCATAAGGGGGTGACGGCAGAAAAGGTACTCATAAATCAGCACCGCCAGCGCGTGCAAATCCGTAGACGAGCTTGGTATCATACGCCTCGGGTCGCTGCGGTCAAGCTCCATTGTTGCGAGGACTTCCGGGGCGATGTACCCCCGCGTTCCCGCCACCTCGGGAGGAAACAGCCCGGGCACAACCAGCGAATCGATGTCGATAACAACGCAGTTCCCCGACTTCGGGTCGATGAGCACGTTGTTGTTTGACAAGTCCGAATGGGCAAGCCCCGCCTGATGCAAACGCCGTATCGACCGCGCCAAAAGCAGGGACATCTGCGCCATTGAGCGGAAGTCCCCCAGCTCGCTTTTGCTTAAGTACCGCCTGTTGCCCGAGGTGAACCAGTTGCTCTTCTTGTCCTTGCCTTTCAAATCCAAAAATTGGGAGGCGTTCTCGTCAAAGAAAAAGCTCTTCGGGTACGCCGGGGAAACTATGCCGAACTCGGGTTCGACCACCAAATCGGTAGGCCAGCAAAACCTCGCCGCGAAATAGCTTGCAAGCCTTTCGTCGTTGCCTATCGCTCCGCCCGCCGATTCGGGGACGGTTGGGTTGTACCGCCCGATAATCGCCTCCAGCCGCGCCCTCATGCTGCGGTCAATCTTGCTCGGCTCGTTGAAAAACTGTATTACATAGGACTTGTCAGGGGCGAAATATGTGTACTTCATACCCCCTCTGGGAGGGTTATCCGTCACGATATAGGGTAATTTTCTGCCGTCCGCAAGGGTTGCCTCGGCGGTTTTTTCCATAACTTTCCTCTCCTATTTAACGTTTATGAGTACAAGCGTCCTGTCGTCGAACGACCCCCGCTCCACATAGTTGTCAAGCCAAAGCTTAAGCATTTCCGCCCGCTCTTTCTCGTGGACTATGCCGAATTTTTCCAAGCTCGCCCGCCGCTGAACGTCCGCCCGCTGCCAAAGTCCTTTCAGGTCGAAACGCCCTTCGGCGATGATATTTTTCGCGTACTGGAGCGCGTACTTAACGTCCCCGTCGTTGACCCAAGGGTACGCCACGGGATCGGGGATTTTCACCTCGTCCATAAGGGAAATCCCGCCGTCGTTTATGGGCAGAATGCCGTTCAGCTTTAAGTCCAGCGCAAGCCGCAAAAGCTGAGGGCTGTTGGGGAAATAATCGTCCGCCACCCCGTCCGTCATAAGCATAAGGGAAGTTATCTTCCCCCTGCGGATTTTCGTCCTGCTTTTAAGGCTGTCGGCGGTACGGGTCTGCTCGGAGGTTATAAACTCGGTTTCCCCCGCGAAACTGCCGCTGTCCGCCCCGCCGAGGATTATCAGCGCGTTTTCAAACTCGGCGTTTTCGTCAATAGCGGCAATCATGCCGTCCCCAAGCTGCAAAGCGGCTGTAAAAAATTCCCTGCCGTTTTCCGTCTCCACGGGTACTGCGACCGTCATGAGCAAAGTGCTTGAAAAGTCCTTTAATTCGGGTTTTCTGCCAATCGCCGCCTCGAATTCGGGAATGTCCTTACGCTTTTCAAAAGCGGCGTCCACGGCGGCGAAAGCCTCGGTAAAGCTGTCCCGCAGAAGTCCCGCAAATTCGGCGCACACCGCCGTAAAGCCCTCGTCGTCAAAGGGTTTTCCCAATAATTCCCTGTAATTGGGAGTACCCCTCTCAATGGCGGCAAGCCGCGCTTTTGCGTACTTTACCGCCGCCTCGCAGGCAGCCCGCGCGCCGATCCTCGAAAAGGGCTTAGACCCCGCCCCGTCGGCAACCGCGGCGATAACCACTCCGTTTTCAATCGCCAACGCGAAATTATCGTCGCAGTTCGTGCCCTCGTGCTTGTGCTTTTTGCCCCTCACCGCAGCGGCGATAACTTCAAAGTTATCATCACTTTTCTCCTCGCTGTAAAATTCGGGGTACGGCTCGGGCGTTTCCGGCACGGGGTTGTACTTCCACATGGCGGCGGTGTGGGCGGTAACGTCGCTGTCCGTCAGCGTTTCGCACAAATTTTCAGCCGAATTTTCGGCAATATTGCTGTTTTCAGTATTCATCAGTACCTCCCAAATTTTGTCAAGGTACTATAACAAAGCCCTGCGGAGGCGGCGGCAGCTCGATATTCGCCCCGGGTTTCGCGTCAAGGCTCTTGGACGACATCTTCACGGAGCTTGAAACCCAAGCGAAAAACTGCGCCAAATCCCCCGCCGACAGCGTGTTCATCAGCAGCACGCACTCGGTGATTTCTTTCAGCACCTTAGTGTCCGCGTACGCACCCGCCGCGCAGGCGATGATGTTGGCGGGGTGGGTGGCTTTCAGCTCGGCGGCAGCCTCACGCCACTCGTCGGTGGGCGCGCCGTCCGTCAGGATAAATACCAAAGGTTTCCAGTCCCCCTTTTGGGTCTCGGTGGACTTCCTCACCTCGGAGCGTATGCACTCCGTCAACAGCCTAAGCGCCGCCCCAAGGGCAGTTGCGCCCCCCGCGCTGAGCTGGGGTTCTTTAAAAAGCATAAGCTCGGTGAGGGGCGAAACCTGCCGTGCGCTGGAATTAAATGTAATTACCGAAAGGTACGCCGTCTCCAAAGCCTGGGGGTCGCCCCTAAGCTCGGACATAAGGGCGCGGACGCCGTGTTTTACCGCCTCAATGGGGTCGCCCGCCATTGAGCCGGACACGTCCAGCAAAAGATAAACGGGTAGCCGTCTTGAAAATTCTGACATTTTTATACCTGCTTTCCATAAAAAATAAGTTAGTCCGCAAAAACCGTATACAATAAAATTATACAACTTTTCGGCTGAAATGTCAATTATTTTCGGTCAAAAAAAGAATAATTAACAATTTTCACATCGTTAATTATTCACAAAAACTTTTCAGAGAATTTACTTAATTAGCATTTATTTCCAAAACCTCTTCCTCGTTTTCGAGGGCGTACCCGATTATTTTTCGGTAGAAACCGTTGGGGTCAAGCATGATTTTGTCCCGAATGAGCTTAGCCTGCTCCCCGTCGGGGGCGTATAGGGACAGCCGCATAACGTCGAAATTCACGTCCTTTACGGCGCATCTCACCTCAAAGCCGTTTTTTGTGGAAACAATTTCCATATCCGTGGAGCTTTCCCTGTCAAGCCGCGCAAAATAGTACATCGCCGCCTTTAAAAGCTGCTTTCTGAAATAGTACGGAATTGTGTCGTTGAAATAATCCGCGCCCTGTCTCCCTTTTTCTTCCAGCTCTATATAGACCTTCCCGTCCCGCTCCGTCTTTCTCAAAGACCGGTTTTTCAGCAGCGCCTCCAACGCCTCCGCGTAGAAAAAATAGTTGACGACCTCGCTCTCCAAAACGATTTCGTAAAGCTGTTCCTCCGTGACGGCGCGGTTCAGCCTGTTCAGCAAAAAGCACAGCAGCGCTTTCACGCCGTGTGCGGAATTAAATTCGGGGGAAATATTTTCCATTTTTGGAAACTCCTTTTCGTTCCGATTACCGGCAAGCGTTAATAAAAAGTTTACATCATGTTATCAATTTTTCTATTACTTTTCGGCAGCTCGGTATCGAGGGTCAGCTCCTCCATTTCGGCAGACCCCGCCGAAACGTACTCGTTCTTACGTTTTTTGTCCTGTAGGGAGCGTTTCTCAAAATCGCTCCGTTTCGCGGTCAGACCCGTGGTGTTGGACATGGTTTTCGACTCCGTCAGCAGCGGTATAAAGTCGGGGAAACCGTCCTGCAAAGACAGCCAGTCCAGCTCCTTGTACACCCCCAGCAGGTAAATTTCCAGCCAAACGCCAAGCCCGCCCACTACCAGCAGATACACCCCCGTAAACTTGCTCACGTCCCCCCAAATAAGCCCCAAAAGCCCGTAAATTCCGCCCAAACCGTACGCAATAAGCAGCGCGGTGTTGTACCCCTTTTTTTTGGTAACATATGAAAAAATTGCCAAAATTGTCAAAAGCAGGATATACGCCATAAAGCCGTAAGGGTACTCGTACACAAGATTATCCGCCGCAGGGGTATCGCCGTCAAGATAGGCTTTCACGTAAAGCTCGCCTATTAGCAGACTTGCCCCCGCAAGCCCCGCCAAAGCGCGTATAAAGTAGTACACGCCCAAAATGAGCACCGCCGCGCCCGAGGCTGCGACAGAGGCGAGAAAGCCGAATTTCAGTGACTTTCTGATATTCGACATTCTTTTTCTGTTCACTTCCAGTTCATATTCCATTTTTGCGGACGCCATAAGTACCCCTCCAAAATTGGTAAATCTGTTAAAAATTAGGATATTCAAGCATATGCGAAAGAATGGCAATATTTGCCGCCGCCTCAACGCAAGGGACGGCTCTCGGCACAACGCAGGGGTCGTGCCTGCCCTTGACGACGAGGGTCCCGTTCTTAAGCTCGGACATATCCACCGTCTCCTGAGGCTTTGCAATGGACGGCGTGGGCTTGAACGCCACCCTGAACACAATCGGCATGCCCGAGGAAATTCCTCCCAAAATGCCGCCGTGGTTGTTGGTTCTCGTAAGTACGTGCCCGTGTTCGTCCACGTAAAACTCGTCGTTGTTTTGGCTGCCAAGCATTTCGGCGACCTCAAATCCCGCGCCGAACTCAATTCCCTTGACCGCGGGAATGCCGAAAACCAGCTGGGCAATGCTGTTCTCCAGCCCCTCGAAAATCGGCGAGCCGATGCCCGCGGGGACGTTCGTCACAATGCACTCGATAATACCGCCGAGGCTGTCGCAAGCCTCCCGCGCTTTCGCGATGTCGTTAAACATCGCCGTACCCTTTTTGTCGTTTAAAGTGGGAAATTTCTTGTGCCGCAGCTTAATTATGTCCTCTCGGGAAACGCCGCACGGGTCAAATTTCACATCTTTTATGTTATGAATTTGTGCAATATGCGCACCCGTATAAATGCCCCGCCGCTCCAAAATCTGCCCGCAGACCGCTCCCGCAAAGCAAAGGGGGGCGGTGAGCCTGCCCGAGAAATGTCCCCCGCCGCGAACGTCGTTGAAACCTTTGTACCGCAGCGCGCCGGTGTAATCGGCGTGACCGGGGCGTGCAAGCTTGGAAATGTTACTGTAATCTTGCGAATGTGTGTCAGTATTGTTAATAAACGCCGCCAACGGCGTACCTGTCGTGTAGTTGTTGAAAACGCCCGAAAGAATATTCGGCATATCGGTTTCACGCCGCGGGGTGGACGTTGCGTCCTTTTTGGGAGCGCGCCGCGCCATAAAATTCCGCAGCTCCTCCGCGTCGATATACTCCCCCGAGGGGAGCTTGTCCAGCACCACGCCGATTGCGGGTCCGTGGGATTCGCCGAATATGGAAATTGTCAAATTATGGTTCCAAAATGACGACATTTACCAAATCATTCCTTTCGGGTTATTTTTGTACAAATTCAAACATTCCGCCGAGTGAGCGGAAATCCTCCCAAAAATTGGGATAACTTTTAGCCACCGCCTCCGCGTCCGTGATAATTATCTCACCGTCCGCCGCGGTTGAGGCAATCGCCGACGCCATAACGATTCTGTGGTCGTTGCAGCCGTCGATTTTTCCGCCGTGAAAGCGTTCCGCAGGCTCGATTTCAAGGGTATCGCCCACAACCTTTACGCGCCCGCCGATGCTGTTCATTGCCCGGGAAATAGCCGCCAAACGGTCGCATTCCTTGATTTTAAGGCGTTCCGCGCCGACGATACGGCTCGTGCCGTCCCCGAAACAGCCCAGCACCGTCAAAATCGGCACAAGGTCGGGAATATCTGACGCGTCCACCGTGAAAGCCGCCAGCCGTCCACTTCTATTATAACCTATTTTTTCCGTAATTTCAAGTATTTTTTTGTCGCCTTGTACAGAATTTTTGTTTAAATTGTCAATTTTTACCTCCGACCCCAAAGCGTTCGCCGCGAAAAAGAACGCCGCCTGTGAGTAATCGCCCTCCACAGCGCAGTTCGCGGGCTTGTAGGACTGTCCGCCTTTAATGCTGTAAATCGGGAAACTGTTTTCGTCAGCCGTCTCGGAAATCTCAATACCGAAAATTTTCAGCGCGTCCGCCGTCATGTCGGCGTATGGCTTTGATTCCAGCCGCGAAGTTAGGCGTACAACCGAATTTTCGGCGCACAGGGGCAGCGCGAAAAGCAGTCCGGTAATAAACTGGGAGGAAATATTTCCCTCCAAAAAATATTCACCGCCGGTTAATGTACCGTTCATAAAAATGGGCATTTTTCCCTCTTCACGGGTAATGGTTACACCGTGCTTTCCCAACTCCCGAATATACGGTGTAATGGGGCGTTCGGGGAGTTTGCCGCAACCGCGGAACTCGCATTCGCACCCCAACGCCGCCGCCACGGGCATTACAAAACGCAGGGTCGAGCCGCTTTCGCCGCAGTCGATAACAGCTTTTTTCGCGGGACTTTTCACGCCCACAACCGTGTACAGACCGTCGTCCGCGCCGATTTTCGCGCCTAAAGCGGTCATTGCCGCCGCCGTCGCCTCAATGTCCTTGGAACTGCTGATATTTGACAATTCCGAGGCTCCCGCCGCCAAAGCCGCCGCTATCAGCACGCGGTGGGACGCGCTTTTCGACGAGGGCGCGGAAACCCTGCCTATAAGGCGTTTCGGTGTGATTTTAACTTCCATAATTTCTCCTTTTTAGACAGTAAGCGTAAATGTCCGCCAAACTAATTGTAAAAATTTACCGTATGTAAATCCCCCCTTGAGGGGGCATAGCATTTAACGGTTGACAATGCACCTGCATTGGGGGTGACGCGCCTCAAAGCTCAGCTTTGTTACCAAAAATGTAAAATTATGTAATAATTCAGCTTTGCTCACTTAGCATTGCCAAAAATGCCTCAACGTGCATTTTCTTAATCATTGACGCGCCCACGTCGCAGCACACCACAATGTTAATCGTGTCCCCGAAAAGCTTTTTGTCGTTGAGACACGCCGCCCCCAGCTCTCCCATGGACGGCTCAATCTCCGCGTTCAGACCGTAGCTGTCAAGGCACTTTTTCAGCCTTTCAAGCACCCCCGGCTCGGCAATTCCGTGAGCCTCGGCGACCCGGGTAATCATCTTCATTCCCGCCGCCACCGCCTGTCCGTGGGTGATGCCCGTGTAGTTGTAGTACTGCTCTATGGAATGCCCCAAAGTGTGCCCGAAGTTGAGGAGCATGCGCTCGCCGCGGTCGAACTCGTCCGCCTGCACCACGTCACGCTTTATGGCGATATTTTGCGTAATAACCTCCGCCAGCACGTCCCTGTCCGCCCTTAACGACCGCAAGTCAAATTTTTCCAGCTGCTCAAAAAGTTTGGCGGACTTTATCATGCCGTGCTTGACGACCTCGCCCATGCCGTCCGTGAAAAATTCGTCGGGCAGGGTGTCAAGCGCGTCAATGTCGCAAAGCACGAGACGAGGCTGTTTGAACGCCCCCACAAGGTTTTTTCCCCCCGCAAGGTCAACCGCCGTCTTGCTGCCCACGGAGGAGTCCACCTGCGCCAAAAGGGTGGTTGGTATCTGCACGAAATCCATTCCCCGCAGGTACGTAGCCGCCGCAAACCCCGTCATATCCCCGGTTACGCCGCCGCCGAGAGCTATAAGGCAGTCGCTGCGGGTGATGTTATGTTCAGCCAAAAAATTCCAAATTTGGAAAAGTGTGTCCGGGGTCTTGGACTGCTCCCCGTGGGGGAAAACAAACTTGCAAACCTCAAACCCGTTCTCCGACAGGCTTTGCAGGACTTTTTCCCCGTAAAATCCGTACACATTGTCATCGGTGACAACCGCGGTTTTTTTCGCTTTTGTGACGGTTTTAACGTACTTTCCGCAGTCCGCAAGCAAATTCCTGCCGATTAAAACCTCATAGTCCGAACCCGCTTTTATGGGAATTCTTGTAATATCCATAAAATTCCACCTCTTACTTGCCTATGGTACGTCCCATATATTGCGCCAAATTTCTAACTTTTTCCATAACTTGGGCAAATTTGGCGGGAGTAAGCTGCTGTCCGCCGTCGGAAAGGGCGCTCTTGGGGTCGTTGTGAACCTCGATTTCAAGGGCGTCAGCCCCCGCAACCACCGCCGCCAGCGACATCGGCTCGATGAGGGACACAATTCCCGTGGCGTGTGAGGGGTCAACGCAAACGGGCAGGTGGGACTTCTGCTTTAACAGCGGTACAGCCGAAATGTCGAGGGTGTTGCGGGTCATGGTCTCAAAGGTGCGAATGCCCCGTTCGCAGAGCGCAACGTTCATGTTTCCCCCCGCCATGATGTACTCGGCGGACATCAAAAGTTCCTCCAAAGTGTTTGCCAGACCGCGTTTGAGCAGTATAGGCTTGTCGCACGTACCCAACGCTTTCAGCAGTTTAAAGTTCTGCATATTTCTCGCGCCAACCTGAATAACGTCCACGTCGGCGAAAAGGTCAAGGTCGGCAATGCTCATAATCTCGGTGACGACGGGCAAACCCGTTTCCTGCCGCGCTTTCAGCAGGAGCTTTATGCCCTCGCCCTCTAAGCCCTGAAAAGAATAGGGAGAAGTCCTCGGCTTGAACGCCCCGCCCCGGAGCATTGTCGCGCCCGCCTCTTTGCAGGCGACCGCCGTGGTAATGAGCTGTTCCTCGCTTTCCACGGAGCAGGGTCCCGCGATAATTTGCAGAGAACCGTTGCCCATAACGGTGTCGCGGACTTTGATAACCGTGTCGTCGGGGTGGAATTTTCTGTTAGCCTTTTTGTACGGCTCTTGCACGCGGCGTACTTCCTCAACGCAGTCCTGAGCGAAAAGGTTGTCCATGTCGATAACGGAGGTATCGCCCACCAAACCGATAACGCTTTGAGTTGCGCCCTCGATAAAGTTGGTGCTGATGCCCTTATCATTGAGAATTTTTACCAATCTGTTTACGGACTCCTTTTGGCTGTCCTTTTTCAAAATAATAATCATTTTAATTCCTCCTATTAGAAGTTAGAGATTAGAGGTTAGAGGATAGAATTTGTCCAACCTCTTTGCTGTAAAAATAAGGTAAAAGCAATAGCATTTTACCCGCCCCCTTGAGGGGGCATTTGTAAAGTAAATATTTACTGTTTCTTACTTTGGGGGTGACACCCGCCGCGGGGCGACCCCGCTATTTGGTTACAATAACCGTGTCGGGCAGTCTGTCCTGCAAAGCCTGAATTTCCTCGGGGGGAATGTTCAAACCAACTATGTACAGCTTTTTCAGCTCAATCAAATTCTTAATCGGCTCGAGGTTCGTCACGGGGTTGCCGTCAAGCCGTATCCAGCCGAGAGACGTCAGGGTCATAAGCGGCTCGACGTCGGTAACGTTGTTGTTGTCGAGGTAAATCTCGGTCAAGTCCACCATATTCGCCACGGGCATAATGTCGCTGATATTGTTGTTGTGCAGGTGCAGCCTGTCCATTTTTTTCAGACCGCTAAGCCCGGAAATGTCCGAAATATTGTTGTCGTTCAGCCTTAAAAGGGTGATGTTGCGCAGTTCGGCAAGAGGGGTAACGTCCGCGATACTGTTGTCGGACAAGTCCAGCACCTCGAGGCTGTAAAGCCCGTCCAGCGCCGAAATATCGGTGATATTGTTGCCCCGCAGATAGAGGTCTTTCAGGGAAACAAGTCCCGCCACCGGAGAAAGGTCGCTGACGTTGTTGTTGAACAGCGAAAGGGTTTCAAGGCTCGTCAGACCCTTAACGAAAGAAATATCGGTAATTTTGTTTTGGTAGACGTACAGTTCGGTAAGATTTACCATATATTTCAAATCTTTAACATCATCGTCGGTCAAGTCCATGTTGTTGAGGGTGAGGGACGTGAGAGAAGTGCTGTACTCCGTGCCCTTAATGGTGATAAATTTGGGCAGGTCAGCCATAGCCTCGGCTTTGGCGGCTGCGGCGTCGCTGACGGCGGGGTTGTCCTTGCCCATGACATAGCCCAGCTTGTCCTTGTAGGGAATGTTAGCCACCGTCTCGGCTTTAAGGGACTGCACCTGACTTTCCAGCTCCGCCACCCGTGACTCGTACCCCGCTTGGTCGTAGGAAACCGTTGTGGTTTCGGTATCGCCGTCTCCGCCGCCTGTAAGCTCTTTAATCTTATCGCAGCCCGACAGTGACAGGGCGAGAACCGCGGCGGCTGTTAATGACAAAATTTTACAAATTTTCATAAACAAAATCTCCTCTTCATACAGTAAAACAAAAAAGTCCGTGACAAACCTGCCGCAGACAGTTACCGCTTTATCGGCAATAGGCATATCTATATATCTTAAGTATACAGCATTTTCCCCCATTTGTCAAGAGCTTTCGCAAAAAAAAACGAAACAAATTTTTTGGGGTATGGGGGAAATATTTCATTAACATTTTCATTATCATTTTCATTATCATTATCATTATCGGGTTTTTTGGGTTATTTTGGGTTTCCCCAAAAACCGCTCGGTTTTTTTGGGTTTTGGAAAAAAGCGGCGGGTTTTATTTATTTGTTAACATTTTCATTACTCTTTGAAAATTCAGGGACAAAATAACCCCGACTTGAATTTGTTCGCTTGCCAAAGGGATACACAAATTTTTAATATATTGTTCAGAAGTCCGAATTTCGGACGCTTGAAATATCTTATATACCGTTTAAAGCTACTATAAAAACAGTTAAAACGCCGTGTAGAGTCATATAGAAGGAATATAAAACGTCTGATAGAAAAAGTATCAAAATATTTTTTTTATGTAAATTACCCCCCTTTATGCCTTGCCCCTGCTGTAATCGCACTACAATGCATATTATATACATATGCACTATAAGCAATTTAAACGTCGTTTTAAGATACGATAATAATTTATAGTACCTACCACTAGCAAACCTATAAAACGCCATAAAAAGCCGTACAGACCTATTAGAACGCATTTACCGATTAAATAAACCCGCTCCCGCATAAAATAAAAAATATTATGTGTCAATGTCAGTTGGGCTTTAACCTCAAAATATAGGGGTTAAAACCCTATATTTTACAATTTAACGTTTATAATGGAAACTATATTAAGAAATGATTTCGGATTATCCAAAATCCAAATTTGAAACAGAGGAATTGCTCATTCAGATATTAAAAGGCGGTGTATATTATTCGTCTGAATTAGCAAAGTCTCAGGAAATTGAATGTCCCATTGTTACTCATCAATATGTAACAAAATTAAAAAATGCCACTAAGCTTATAAGACATGCTCAAAGAGATAATTGCATTAAATTTGGCTCTGAAGACGGTATGGACTTATTTGACCTTAATAAATACCGCTATCAGAATAAAATTGGCGATGTTATTATTCCAACATCGTGAGAAACTCCTGAAGAAATAGCAACTGCAACCTGTGTAATGTGTCCGAATGTTATTCTTGCAGGCGATTTAAACATATATAGAACATCTGCTGTTGACGGTAGAATTGTTAGTTTCATTATTAATCATGTGGTTAATAAGAAAATAGCAAAAATTGCACAAGGTAAATCCATTGCTCATATTAAAGCAGATGAAATTGCAAAGATAGCAATAAATTATCCTTCATCTGTTGAACTAACTTAAAGGTGCATAACGAAGTCAAGATTGTCCTTGCTGTTGCTCATTGAAAGCGAGTTCCCGTTTACGTAATCACTCCAATAATCAACTATGTCCCACTTATTGCCATTCTTTTTTTCAAGATACTGCGTTGCATAAATTTGAATAACAGTGATGTCACCCTTTATTTTACTTTCACAGTATGTGGTATTACCCGAAATTATAAGCGTGCTTTTAGCAGAATTTGTATACAAATAATAAGGAGAAACAATATTCCCTCCACTGTATGCACAAACAGAAATTCCTGCCGAAAACAATACCGAGAGATCTAATAAAATCGCAATTACAGCTTTCTTCATAAGGTTTCACCCCCTTTCTAATAGATATAACCGTTCCAAAGAGGGTAAAATTACACTTTTCGGCAAAATTTTCTTATTTTTCTACCTTTTGCACAGAATTTGCCATATAAATTAGTTCATCTTTACTAAATTCATAATCATCATCACACGACACCAGTATAGATAAAACATAATCGCCGTTATCCCAGCTTATTATTTGTGAGTTCTGATTGTACATATTTACATAAAAGCCCTCACAACCGCCTATATAAATCACTTCTATGCTGTAACCTTCTGTATTTATAGCTATATCATAATATTCTTTTATGTATTGCGTAAAATAAATTTTGCAATGTTCATTCTCATAAGTATACTCAAAATCGGAAATGTATTCTCTGAAATCGACAAGTTCAAAATCCGACATATCCGCAGTGATTTCATACTTATCTGTAAATTCAAGCGGTGCGCCCTCGTCATCAACAGACTGCACAACAGTATGTGTATCAAAAATATTCATAAAGAAATTTATAAACGCCGTTCTGAATGCGCTGACGCTCATAGCCAAAGTAAATACCGCCAGCAACGCCGCCGTAACGGCAATAAGCAGCCTTTTAGGAGTTACTTTGATTTTTTTATGACTTTTGCCCATTAAAATATCCATTTTCCGTTCAAATTCGGGAGAAAACTTGTGCGGTGTATTGTCAATCAATTTATCGTCTATATAATTTGCTCCGTATTCCTCCATAATCAATTCTTTTAATTTTGCTTTAGCACGAAAAAATCTAATTGAAACGTGTTCGGGATTAATATTCAAAAACTGCGCTATTTCATCGTTGCTGTAATCATAAAACAGTTTCAACATTAAAATATCTGAGTATTTTTCCTCCATAGTTGAAATTATTTCAAAAACCCGTTCACGTTCAAGACGGTTTTCAATCATTTCGGGCAGGTCAATGGTGTCGGTATCATCTATTTCGTCTATGGGGACGATTTTTTTGTTTTGGTTATAAATATCTATCGCTGTCCCTCTAACTAATATAACCAAATAATTGCGTGTTTTCTTACACATTATTTCGTTAATTTTTCTAAATTTTTTGTTAATTTCAGAAAAGCATTTTGAACAGCGTCCTCGGCAAGATAGCTGTCCTGTAAAATACCATAAGCTTGATTATACATTGCATTTTTGTACTCCTTGTAAATCACTTCAAATTTACTTTTTCTTCCGGGGTATCAAGCATAGCGAGATAAATTCCGAGCATAGCGACCGTCCTTTCAGATAAAATAATTTTCAAGACAGTATTCGACGAAATACTGTTTATAATTCCCTATATATAAACGGTTCAGAACGCAAAATCACTTCAAAAAAATTTAAATTTTCTAAAATTTCGGCGATTTCAACAAATTTACACGGTATACTAAATCTTTATTTGTACAAATATAAGTATACGATATTATTTCCCAATTTGCAACACTAATTTTTCCGCAAGCCCCCTCAACTCCTCCTCGCTAACCCTCAAAAACTCGGAATACTCATAAATACTCTGTTTCGGACTATCTTCGGGTAAATCCCGTTAGTGAA
>JAMPDU010000054.1 GCA_023665505.1 Ruminococcus sp. | reverse complement strand
TTTCAAATTTGCATACTCTTCTTCGCAGATTTTAGCCTATGTGGACAAGTTCTAAGATAATGGAGGAATTGCGTATTGAAAAATAAAATGACAATGTTTGAACTTAACGAAAAATATTCCGACTGCCCTGTTAGGGTGAGCGAATACAAAATTAACGGGACGAAATATACGGTACATAGCCATTTTGTGGGCAATAAAGATATTGACAAGGTAATTTCGGAAAGTGCTTTTAATAAGGCGATTTACGAAACTTTAAATAAAAAATCCGCATAAATTTAAAAAAAGTATTGCCATATCCGATAATTTGTGATATAATAAAATTATCGGATATAGCTGCTTTGGAAATGAAAGGAGTAGTTAAAAATGCCAAAGCAGAATAATTATAATGTTGGAATTTACGTCCGTTTATCAAAGGACGACGAACGTCTCGGTGAATCCCTTTCAATTGAAAATCAGAAAATGATACTCACAAAATACGTCAGCGAGCAAGGTTGGAATACTTATAACATTTATGTTGATGTCGCCCCAACTTAACGGAACATTCAATAATTTTTAATTAAATCCATTCAATCAATTCTGCCCACAAACTTGTAATAAACATCAAGTTTTTGAATGTATTCGCCGTCAATATCTTCGGGTTCGTGCACCTCGATTTTATCAATCAAAGTATTGAGCATTGCCTATGAAAGCTCGGTAATATCCGCGTAATTTTTGATTATATCAACAAAAGTTTCCGCGTTTTCTCCGTTTTCGCGGTTTGTTTTTATAATCGTGTTTAATTCCGCAATTTTCACCTCAAGAGCTTTCTGCTCGCTTTCATACGAAACCGATAACGCATTGAAATTACGGTCGCTTATTTCTTCATTTGCGTGACTTTCAAAAAGTTTTGCAAATAACCTGTCAAGTTCGGCAAGACGTTTATTTGCCTTTTTTAAATCGCGCTCCGCTTGCTTTGCGCCGTCCTTTTCATTTTTGCTTAATTTTGCCGCAATTTCCGAAATCATATGCCTGTCATTTTCAAGAGCGTTGTTCGCCAAACGTTTTATATCGGCTAAAACAGCGTTATAAAGGTCGCTTGCGATTATTCTGTGGGTTGAACATTTTTTCCTCCCGTAATTGACATAACTGTTGCAGTAATAGTCGAAATTCGCAAAATAATTTTCCTCGTTATACTTTCTGTGCGAACGTTTTGCGGCAAACGTGTGACCGCAGTCGGGACACTTAAGCAAACCGCAGAAAATATTGTCGAAAGGCTCATATTTCCCTTCGTCATTCCTTTTTCTGCTTGTAATCAGCCGCTGCCTTTTTTCGTCATCATTGGTAAATAAAAACACAACAGCCCCGCATTTTTGCAAGGCTGCCGCATAATTTTAATTTTATGCTATTTTTACTCCCCAAACGCCGTAAACGAAATCCTCTCATACTCCGCACCAAGCGGCAAACTGCTGTCGTCAAAAGCGTTCAGCCACCCGTCAACACCCGTGCCGCACCAAGCGTTCATCATAATTTTCCCCTTTGTTGAGGGAATATTTTCCGCCGCCGTGTAAACCTCCTCGCCGTCCACAAACCACACAATTTTGTCCTCATACCACTCAATTGCGTAGGTGTGAAAATCCTCCGACGCGTCAAATCCCAAATCGTGCAGATACTCGTGCTCGCCCACGCCGTCGGTGAAATAGTTAAACTGCACCTTTGTCGTGTCCTTGCCGAGAATTTCAACGTCAATCTCGTCCCAAGGGTTGCCGTCGGAAGGACCCGTATAGGTGAAAAACGAGGACACCACGCCATCGTTCTTAATAGCTTTCATCGAAACCTCATACCGCCCGTAGCCGTAAAAATCCTTAGAGCGGTACTCGCCGCCCGAGTATGGGACGGTTTTCGCCGCGCTCCCGTCCTCGTCGATAATCAGCCTCATCACGCCGTTTTCAAAAACGCAGTTGTCCTTGCGCCAAGTCACATTAAACATACTTCCGTTGCACCAACCGTCCGCAGCCTCAAAAAATTCGGATTCGCCGTTTTTCAGGTCGACGTTCAGCAAACCGCTTTCCGCCGGGTTTTCCGTAACGCTTGTCATCTCGTTCATATTTTCCGTACTCCTTTCGCCGCAGGAGCAAAGCAAAGCCGTGCACAAAACCGCCGAAACGGTTAAAGAAAAAAATTTTTTCATAAAAAACCCTCCGTAATTTAATTAATAATTAAGAATTAATAATTAATAATTATTTTCTGCAATTTCGTTATAAAAATGCTGTAGGGGACGGGTTTCCCGTCCCGTTGTCACATACCCGCGTGCGGGGAGACCCCGCCCCTACAACGATGCAAAAAACGTGCAAAAATTATTAATTATTATTAATTATTATAGGGCTTTGCTGTTGCTGCGTATATCATAATTTTGTCATATGTATCATTTTTTTAACTTATTTTTTCTGTCCGTACTCCAGTTTGAACGGTAATATTTTTTGCGGAACTCATTTGGGGTCATTCCCGTGTATTTTTTAAATGTGCCGATAAAATGGCTGTGGGAATTAAACGCCAGGTAATTGCCGATGTCAACGGGGGAATAGTCCGAATATTTCAGCATATTCTGCGCCGTTTCGACCCGCTTAACCGCGATGTAGGTGCTTATTGTAACCCCCACCTCGCCGTGAAAAAGCCGCGACAGATAGGACTCGCTCAAGGCGGCTTTTTCGGCGATGTCGCCGATGTAAATTTTGGAGTGAAGATTGTCGTAAATATAGTCCATTGCGGTTATAACGGGCTTTGAGTACACCGCCCCCCGGGACACGGATTTCATTTGCTTTGTAAAATCCAGCACCGCCTCCCCGTGCAGCTTGTGGACTTCCCGCTCGGTTTTGCATTTATCCATTTTTAATATGTACAGGTCGCTCAAGGTGTACGCCGTCTCCATTTCAAGCCCGCCCTCCACGCAAAAGCGGGTTATAAGGGCGATTGTGACGATAAAATGGTACTTTAAATTCCGCAGATTATCCTCGGAAAGTTTCCCCGAACCGCCCGCCCCGAGAGGGGTCATAAGCTTTTTAACCCGCTCTGTATCGCCGCTTTTTACGCAGTCGTAGAACTCAAATTCCTGCTCAAAGGGGGAGTGTCTGAACTCGTATTCTCTGTTCATAAAGGCGCGGTAGGTCAATTCTTTTTCGGATTGGGACATTATTTTCACCTCATTTTTTAATTGTTTCACGTAAACAATTGTGTTAAATTTTTAACAAGATTTTAGCTTTTTACAACAGTTGCATAAGAGAAAATAGGTTTTTAGGTAATTTTACACAAAATCAATTTTTACAAAATGTGCGAAAAATTTACCGAAAACGCGTTTTTTTCTGCGAATTTTTGATAAAAAACGCTAAAAAATCTCAAAATTAAAAGGCAAAAAGTTTGTTAAATTTCTAACGAAAATGTTTCACGTGGAACATTTGTGTTAAATTTTTAACGGGATTTTAGGTTTTTATAATAGTTGCACTTGCGTAACAATTAAATTTGTACAAAATTATTATACCACATCTCGAAAAAAATTGCAACAAAATTTTGATATAAAAAGCAAAAAAGTAGTATTTTTACCGCCGCCGATATGCTATGATATAAGCACAAAGTAAATCTGACCGTTCAAAAAAATTTGTTAGGAGGAAATTTATATGAAAAATTTAAAGAAAACTATCGCGTTTGTTTCCGCAATTGCCCTTATGGGGACTTTTGCCGCCTGTTCGGACGACGGTGCGGTAACCGAAACAACCACCGTGTCCACCGCGCCGAAAGAGCTTGACGAGGAGGACAAAGCCGCCGTTGAGCAGATTGATATGAGCGGCGCGGAAAAGCTTGAAAACGGCACGGTAAAATGGCTCTCTTGGTACGACATCAACCCTGCCGACAACAAGCCTAAACTTGCGGCTTTGGAGCTTTTCGAGAATAATTACGGCGGAAAAATCGAGTATCTCCCAACGACTTACGAGGATCGTTTTACCCAGCTCTCCACGCTTGTTTTGGGCGGAAGTTCCCCGGATATTTTCCCCGGACAGGAGGGTGACACTTTCCCCGAGCGCGTGCTTAGCGGAATGTTCGAGGCTTGGGACGATTACCTTGACTTCAACGACGCCGACCTTTGGACGGAGGGCGCGAAAAAACTTTCCGACGTTCACACAATGGGCGGAAAGCATTACCTCGTTGCAACCACCACGGACTCGAAGTGTATAATGATTTACAACAAAAAAACCATTGAGGAAAACGGTCTGGACGACCCCGCCGAGCTTTTGGCAAACAACGCTTGGGACTGGAACGCGTTCAGAAAAATGTGCGTTGAATTCTGCGACCGCGAGCAGGATAAATTTGCCTATGACAGCTGGTATTTTGAGACGAATTTGCTGCTGACAACGGGGGTTGCGCCGATTAGCACGGAAAACGGCTTGCTGAAAAGCAACCTCACTTCCGCCGAGATAGAGCGTGCCGAGAATTTTATGTACGACCTTAAGAAAGACGATTTGCCTCTGCCGAAAGCGGAATTTAACTGGGAGGAGCAGCCTCAGCGCATGAGCGAGGGAAAAACGCTGTTCTACCCAATCGGCACTTGGGCGTTGTGGGAGGCTGACCTTTCGGCGTACGGAACTATGGACGAGATAATGTTCGTGCCCATGCCCAAAGACCCCGAGGCTGACAATTATTACCTGCCCGCAAGTATGGACGCGTACGTACTGTGCAAGGGGGCGCAGAATCCCGAGGGCGCGGCGGCGTTTATGAAGTGCAAGCTTATTTCCGCAAAGGACGAAAACGCCCTTTCAATCGAGGAAAAGCAGTACCGCACCGATTACGGCTGGACGGACGAAATGGTTGATATGTGGTACACCGTACGGGAGCTTACCGACGAAAACCCCGTTATAAACATTCATATGGGGCTTGCAAGCGACGTGGCGAAAGCTGTTGACGACGGCTTGAAACAGACCTCATTTAACGGCACGGACTGGGCTGTTACCCGAGAGAGCATAAGCGGTATGGCGCAGATTTCAATTGACGAGACCAATGCTAAAATTCAAGAGGGGTTTGCGGAATAAAAAGTTACAATAAAAGTACGAAAGGAAAGCGTTTTATGAAAAGCTTTGAGGGTTACAAAAAAGGCGTGGATTTGGGCGGGTGGCTTTCCCAGTGCGGTCACGAAAAAGCCCATTACGACAGCTTTATCGGCAAGGCGGATTTTGAGAAAATCGCGGCTTGGGGACTTGACCATGTGCGGCTTCCAATTGACTATAACCTTGTTGAGGACGAGGGCGGGAACGTGTTGGAAAGCGGGTACGCCTACATCGACAAGGCTGTTGATTGGTGCGGCGAGGCGGGGTTGAACCTTGTTCTCGATTTGCACAAAACGGCGGGGTTCTCCTTTGACAAGGGGGAGCGGGAAAGCGGTTTTTTTGAAAGCGAGGCTTTGCGGGAGCGGTTTTGCGTGCTTTGGGAAAGGCTTGCGGAGCGTTACGGGAAGTTTTACGGGCGGGTGGCGTTCGAGCTTTTGAACGAAATTACCGACAAGGAATTTATCGGCGTTTGGAACGGGGTTATAGCGGAGTGTATTCCGAGAATACGGGCAATTGCGCCGAATACGGTCATTATCGTTGGCAGCTATTGGAATAACAGTCCCGACGCTCTGCCAGACCTTGTTCTGCCGAAGGACGGCAACACGGCGCTTTCGTTTCACTGTTACGACCCTATGGAATTTACTCATCAGGGCGCGGAATGGGTGGAGGGAATGTCCCCCGATTACAGGGCGGATTTTGACGGCGAAAAGGTTACGGAGGATTATTTCGCGGAGCGTTTTTCCAAAGCGATTGAGACGGCGGAAAGGTACGGCGTACCGCTTTACTGCGGCGAGTACGGCGTGATTGACCGCGCGAAACCCGAGGACGCTTTGAAATGGTACAAGGTCATACACGGCGCGTTTGAGAGGTTCGGGATTTCGCGGTGCGCTTGGAATTACAGGCGGAAGGATTTCGGGCTGGCGGACGAGTGGCTTGGCGGTGTGATTGGCGATATTGTTAAATATCTTTAAGTGTTTTTCTTAAATTTTTTTTTGCGAAACCCCCGTGTTGTCCGATGTTTGCGGACGGCGCGGGGGTTTTATGTGTTCAAAGATAAATATATAATAAATCGGATATTTAAATAAAAAATGCCGTAACGGCAGAATGGGCGTTACGGCGGTTTTTAGTCAATTTCACTCGGTTGTTTTCGGTGTGTGCCGTAAAGTTTATTCGAGAGATGACGGTTTTTCGGGTACTGATTTTAACCGTCCCGCAGTTATGAGATTGCTTGACGACTCTAAAAACGGAAAAATTAATTTAATTATTGTAAAAGATTTTAGCCGTTTCGGACGGAATTACATTCAAATCGGACAGTATATTGATTACATTTTTCCGAGTTACAATATTCGCTTTATTGCGTTGAATGACAACGTTGACACGGCAAATAAAGACACTTCGGCAATGGATATGATGCCGATTGTGAATTTGTTCAACGAGTGGCACAGTGCGTCAACGAGCAAAAAAATCAAAAGCGTTTTTGAGGCAAGCGCAAAGGCGGGCAGATACAAAACAAGTTTTGCGGCATACGGTTATACCAAGGCTGACGACCAAAATCACACGCCTGTTATCGCCCCCGAAGCGGCGGAAATTGTAAAACGCATTTTTATTTTGCGGTCACAAGGCTTAAGCGCGCGTCACATTGCGGACGTACTGAACGCCGA
This sequence comes from Ruminococcus sp., assembly GCA_023665505.1. Taxonomy (GTDB): domain Bacteria; phylum Bacillota; class Clostridia; order Oscillospirales; family Ruminococcaceae; genus RGIG8773. The sequence goes on along the minus strand of JAMPDU010000054.1, from coordinate 13,686 downwards.
AAATATTATGATTCCGTCCGATTATCTTTACGCGAAAATGGGGAAACCAAATCCGAAATTCACAAGGCATTTGTGGTGTCAAAGCACCATTCGTTCATTTCTGAACAATCAAATTTATATCGGTAATTTTGCGCAGCAAAAGACTACAACAGTATCCCACAAAAATCACAAATCCATTAAAAAGGATATGTCGGAATGGGTAATTGTTGAAAATTCTTACGAACCGATAATTGATAAAGAATTGTGGGACAAATGTCAAGAAGTCGAGGCTTCGGTCAGTCACGGCAAACGCACAAAGCAGGGTGTTACAAAACCTTTAAGCGGTTTAATGTACTGTGTTGACTGCGGATACAAAATGAAGCTTGCAGGAAAAACTGTTATTAAAAGCGGAGAAAAAATTCGTCGTGATTTTTACAACTGCACTTCATATGCCGCTTTTGGCAAATGCGGCTGTACAAGTCATTATGCAAATTCGCAATTAAAAACTGTACAAAAAATCAAGCAAAAATTTGCGTGTATGATTTTTGTGCAGATTTTTTGTTTACGGTTTTAATTGTGGATTTGTATTATATACATGCTTAAAGAAATTGAAACAATAGTGCTTGCGGATATTCGTTCAATGGCACGGCTTGCATTTGATGATGAAAGTAGTGTCCGCAGTCAATTTATTTCAAAAAAGGAGAGGATAAATTTCAGACAAACATCAGATGAACAGCGGATATTTCAGAAAAACAAGCTGCGGCTGAAAGAACTTGAAACGCTGATACCGTCTATTTACGAGGATAAGGTGCTGGGCAAAATTTCGGAAAGCGTTTGTATAAAGCTTATTGAAAAATATGAAGCAGAACAAAAAGAACTTTCCGAAAACGTAAAAAATCTTGAAGCGCGGTTTAATTCCATAAAGCAGGACGAAAATGATGTTGAGGAATTTATCGGACGTTTAAAAAAATATACTGATGTGCGGGAACTTACGCGTGAAATGTGCTTGGAATTGATTGAGTACATAACAGTTGACGAGTATGCCGCCGACATGGCAAGGGATATTCATATTTACTACAAATTATTGGATAAACCTCTTGCTGACAAGAAGTTTTTGAAATCCGATAAAAACACGGAAAACGCTTGATTTAGGCGGGGTTTTAAATAAAATTATTATTGTTACTATTTGAATGGGTTACAATTGTTAATCTCAACTCCCCGTCCTTATCATGGGTATCAATACCGTTGTCCATAAATATTACACCGACATTTAATTCCAAAAGCCGACGTGTGTAATTAAGCGTATCAACCGTATTTCTCGCAAAACGGGAAACTTCCTTTGTGAGAATAAGGTCAATTTTACCGTCCTCGCAATCCGAAATCATACGGTTAAAACCGTCGCGCTTTTTGGTCGAAGTGCCCGTTATTCCCTCGTCGTAATAAACTTCAATGAGTTGGTAATCACCGTGATTTATGATATATTCATTGAAATATTTTCTCTGCGCGGCAAGAGAATTAATCTGGTCAGCCATATCCGTACTTACGCGGCAATAAGCCGCAACTTTTAATTTGCTCATTCTACCTCCTCTCCCGATTAATCGGGAATGTCAAGCATTCCCCTGCAAATATATTTTATCATTTTTCTCGAAAAATGTCAATATAAAATCGAAAAAACATATAAAATTTATTTGACAGGGGAATACAATTATGCCGCGTTGTTTATCGGCGCGTCCTGCTGTAATTTTATAAGATATTCAAGCTGTTCGGCAGAAATAAGTCCCTGCTTGAAAAATGTCTTGAAATATCCTATTTTCATAGCTTTTACAAAATCTTTTTTCTGTTCCGAAGAAAGAAAATTTACTTGTGTATGTACAGTTTGAATATCCATTATTTTTCCTCGCTTTCGTAATATAATAATTTTGTATTTATGGCGTGTATGTGTGTAAATGACTTGTTTATGCCGTTTGCGGAGTGCAAATAAATGTGTTATACTTGTGCATTAACTTACAATACTGACATAACAGGTTTTTATGCCCTTAAATCCACGCACGCGCCGACCCTCCCTGTTAATGACGTTATAGTCATATTTTATTTTGTATTTTTCGGAATTTGTTTTCAGCCAGCCGATAAAAGTTTCCTGCTTTAAAGCCGTCAGACCGTTTTGCCCGCACCAATGAACGTAACCGCCGTAAAATTCCGTACTGCTTGTCTGAAAATCGTTTGCAAATTCAACGTAACTTTCGTCCGCAAGAAATTCAATTATATTGCAGTTTTCGCTCATTACCTCGGATATATTTTTCTTTGTTTTTTCGGAAACCGTAAAACGAAAATTATTAGAAATAAGCCGTTGCAGACCCTCAAAAATCCAACAAAAAATTTTTTCTTTTTCGTATATAAATTCGTCCGTGATGTTGGGATTTACAATTCTGTAGGGCGGAACAGGCTTTGTTGTCAGAATAATCAAACGCCGCGCAAATCCGTCAGATTTGTCATATAAAGCTTTGGGAGAGCCATTCCCCAAACAGATAAAACGTGCGTAAATCCGAGCCTGTTTGGCTTGCTGACCCTTTGCCTCAACCGTTATCGGGACTTTTGAAGTTATCAAATTTTTTATCAGACCCGTTGACGTCAAGGCGTTCATCTGCATATCATCGTCAAGCATAATCAGCTTGTCCTGCAAATTGTACGGAAAAAATTTGTCCGTTTCAATACGTTGAAAACTGCCCTCGATTAACGAATTTTGAAAAATTTCGTGCAAAACATAGCCGATACAGCTTTTTCCCTCGCCGCCGTTGCCGATAATAAATAACGCCGTTTGTCCCTTTGTTGACGGAATAAGGCAGTAACCGAGGTATTCTTGTAACGTTAAAATATCCTCATTTTCAAGCATTTCCGAAAGAAATTTCAAGAATTTTTCGGGATATTTATTACCGCCACGAAATTCGGGACGATAATAAATATTCAAGCGGTTTACGCAAAACTGTTTGCCCTCGGTAAAAGTGCCGTCTGTTTTCAGTACGCCGTTTAAAAGGTGAATTTCATTTTCTTTTGCAGGAAATCCGTCACAGCGGCATTGATATTTCAAGGCTTTCATTAAATTTTCGGATTTTCGGGCGATATTGCTTGTAACATACGGGGAAATTTTGTCGAAAATTTCCCCCGCGATTTTATCGTCCGACACCGCGCCGTCAACGCTGTAAAACCTGTCGCCGACACATTTTAACAGTCTGCCGTCCAAGAATTCTTTGCAGAATTTAACCTCGTTTACAGCGTTATTTTCAAACCAATCGGGTAAATTTTTACTCATCACGCAGTCCCCCCGAAATATGCCAAAAGCGCGGATTTAGCAATAAGAATTTTGCCGTTTTTGCCCTGCCCCGTCCGTATGTACGGTATTTTATTTTGTGCAACCAGTTGCCTTACGGTATGCTTGGAAAGTCCCTTAATTTGAGCCGCGCATTCCTTTACCGTCAGCATTTCAATAGGCTTTTCTGCGGCGTTTTCAGCCGACTTTAAGGACGTTTCCTCGGGTTCAACAAGCTGCGATAATAGAGTAACAATTTGTGTAATTATTTCTTGCTTTTTCATTTTAATTCTCCTTATCTCTCATAATATTTTTGTTTTTCCGTTTTATTATTTTGTTTATCTTTCATAGTGCCGATTTGCACCACATCTTCATAGAAACTTTTTCGCTTGTCGGGAGATGTTACCACATTCTGCGAGATTTTGTGGTTAAACTGATACTCATAGTACCCGTTTTTGATTTTTCTGTCACTTCTTTTTTGTTTGGCGTTGTACCTTTCAACCGCCGCGCCGAACAGTTTTTCATACGTCGTGCCGATAGGTTTTTTGACAAAAATAATATTATTTGGCGTTCTTGACGGGTCAACGTTTTTGGGGTGAAATTCCCTGTTGTTGTGGCTTAGACTACCTTTGCCTTGGCAATGGGATATACTTTTCATTGTTTCGCTCCTTTCTTAAAACAAAAAGAGTCATAAAGTACGGTTAAACCATACTTTATGACTCTCCTCAGCCGTTACTCCTTAAATGTGCCGATATTCAATTTTTACCGGCAACGTTTTTCGCGTTGCTTTACATTTGCATTTTATTATATATTTTTGAATTTGTCAAGGGGTAATTTGAAAATTTATTAAATGTGCCAAAATATGGAATAGGATTTGTTGCAAAATGACAAGACACAATAGATAGTGCTTTTGTGTTGGTATACATACACCATATTGCTATCCTGCGGAGAGCAAACACGGCGGCAATGCCGCCAACAGCCGCAGCGGAGCTGCGGATTTACTTACGTCTTTGACGCAAGTAACGCCATAATACTTATGACACCCCATTTCCGCCCGTCCGAAGGACTTTACTCCAATGGGGTATCATAAGTATCGGCGCTCTCCGAGGGTATAAAAAGATTTAAAAATTTACATCATAATTATAACATACAACGCAAGACAAAACAAGTATATGTTGACAAATTCTTCATAAAGTGATATAATTTTTTAAGAGGTGATTTTTATGTATAAAAAAGCTGAAATTTTATCATTCTGCGACAATGCACTAAAGGATATAAAAAACTTTTACAAGCAGGATTTTATCAACTTTCGCGGAGTAACTTCCGATACAAAAGAGCTTTATTCGGAAATAACTGCGGAATATGTTATAAAGCACATTAATGAATTTCAAAACAATATTCCCGTTATTACCCGCGAAGAAAGCTATAAAACCGTTTCTCACAAGGGAGAGTATAATGAAAATTCAAACCGAACAGAGGAAATAACAGCGATTAAAATGTTCAATTAAAGCAAATCGGAAGCGTTTGATTTTATCGGAAATATAATTGATTATCAGATCCCTCTTAAAAATAAACGCAGCGATGAGGCAGGAAAAATTGATTTACTGGCTGATGACGGGAAACGGCTGATAATTCTTGAACTTAAAAAGTCCGACAGCGAGGAAACAATGCTGCGGTGCGTACTTGAAGGCTTTACTTATCTGAAAACAGCGGATAAAACGAAACTTCTGTCGGATTTTGGGAAGCCCGCAAATTACGGTTTGTCGGCTGCTCCCCTTGTATTCAGGGACGGAAGTCAGCATAAAGAAATGCGGGAAAATCGTCCGAAACTGAAAAGACTTATGGAACTGCTCGGTATCGAGCCGTATTATGTTTCGGAGAAAAACGGGAAATATTTTATAACGGAGGACTGAAAATGGATAATTTTAAAAACTGGGACTGGGGAAAAATACTCGGAGGAATTTTCGGCGGAATTGCAATTGCCGCCGCAATAATCGCTCTGTGCCTTGATGAAATAACGGGCGCGGCAGTATGGGGTTGTGTAAAAGATGTTGCGGGTACGGCAACGGCTGTGGTTTTGTTTTTTGCTGTACTTAATCAGAATAAACGGAAAAAGTCCAAAAATTTTAAAGAAGAATTTGACAGGTGTACGGACGATGTTTTGGCTGCCTACAAACCTTATGTTGTGCGTAAGGACGGTACAGACGAAAAATTTCAGATAACGGCAAATTTAAAATGTATTTTCGGAACAGACCCGGGACAGTATTTTGATTTTTTTAATTTTGACCTCAAAAATACTTTCAGCTTTTCCGTGAAAAAAGGACTTTTCTATTCAAGAGGCGAAGCGGGAGATGACGTTGTGGAAAGCATTGCGCGTTCAATATCGGATAAACTGCACAGAGACTATGAAGAATATACCGAATTGCCTGTTTTGAAAAAGGACGGAAGCGGATTTGCCATAAATTTTAAAAATGAATTATGTACAAAGGAGGATGCAAAATTAGCGGCGCAGTTTATTAATACTGCAATTATGTGCTATATTGCGTATAATCACACATTATGAAAATTATAATTCACAGAGGGAAAAATCAAATCGGCGGTTCGGTAATTGAAATTGTTTCCGAATGCGCAAAAATTATATTCGACGCAGGTGTGGAGCTTGACGAAACCGACGTTTCGGGCATTCCCGATATTAACGGATTATTTGGCGGCAAACCCAAATATAACGCAGTTTTTCTTTCCCATTATCACACCGACCATATCGGTCTTGCAGGAAAAATTTTAAAAGAAATACCGATTTATATGGGTGAAAAAGCGTTTAATATTATAAATTCATCAAATCAATACCGCCGTATTTCCACGGGGTTTACTCCGATATTTATGAGAAACGGCGAGCCTGTTTTTATTGAGGATATAAAAATAACTCCGATTTCCTGCGACCACTCGGCGTTTGATTCATATATGCTTTTGGCGGAATGCGGCGAGGAAAAGCTGTTGTACACGGGAGATTTCCGCGCCAACGGCAGGGGAGAATTTTCGGAACTTCTGAAAAAGCTGCCGAAAGTCGATACGCTCATCACCGAGGGAACAACGCTTTCCCGCGACTACATGGGACGTAATATTGAAGAGAAAAAGCTTGAAGAAATCGGCGTTGATTTTTTGAAAAAATATGACGGTTCCGCATTTATTTTCTGCTCATCTTCCAACATTGACCGTCTTATAACTGCAAGTAATATTGCCGAACGCACAGGCAGGATTTTTCTTGAAGATGTGTATACAGCACAGCTTGCGACGCGTTCGGGAGTCTCTGAAATTGCCCCTAAGCGCAATAAAATTTATGCTTTTCAAACTGACGGCAGCGCAAAACAGCACAAGGCTTTGGAGGAATTTAAATACGCTAAAATAGGCAGACCATCCATTGCAAAACAAAGTTTTTTAATGACTGTCAGACCGTCTATGACAAACTATTTGAACAAACTGTCCGAAGATATTTCTTTTAAAAACGGAGTGTTTTTTTACGCACTTTGGAAAGGATATCAAGGAAAAGATGATGTAAAAGAATTTGTGGAATTTATGGAACGTAAAGGCTGTAAAACCCACGTTCTGCACACAAGCGGTCACGCAGACAGCGAGACTGTGGACGAGTTGGTCGCTGCTGTTTCTCCCAAAAAGATAATTCCCGTTCATACGGAAAATGCCGAATATTTTAAAAAATTCTCTGATAATTGTGATGTATTGCTGTAAATTATCAAAACATATTCTTTGTTATCTGATATAATTTGATGTTAAGAATTACACAAGTCCCAACACCATTATTACACATTACAAAATAAGTAATTAAGCCATTTATACACATACACACCGTTTACAATAATTTATAATAAATCTGACCTTTGATACCTCAAATATCAAAGGTCAGATTATTACATTTGCAGGGGAATGTACGTGTTTATGCGATTTGTTTTAATTGTGGTTTCGATACGGAAATGTATGCCAAGGACATCTCGAAGAAGATAAAGTCCGCGCTCCGCACAAAAGCTCTTAAAGGCGACTGTGTTTCGGGAATGTCGCCATACGGCTACAGCAAGGACGAACACGACAGGACAAAGCTTGTTCCGAACGACAAAGCGCCCTATGTTTAGATGATGTTTCAAATGTAAGTTCCCGTTAGTGAACCTTTACCCTCAATTCAAAATACCAACGCCTCTGTAAACAATATCAACAGCTTGAACTTTGCCGTTTTCTGTTTTCTCGGCTTGATGTACTCGGATTTCTTCAACAAATTCCGCAAGAATTAAAGGCGTTAATTCCTTGATGTCACCATATTCGCTGACAAGCTTTATAAACCTGTCAATGTCATTTTTTGAGGAATTTTCAGCGGATATTTTTTCGTCATATTCCGCAAGCTTGATTTTAATTTCCGCTTGCTCGCTTTCATATGCCGCAAGCATTTCCAAATACCGTTCTTAGGAAATTTTGCCATCCACCCTATCTTCAAAAAGTTTGTGAATTATCTTATTAGGGCTTGCCGTTCGTGACTTCATTTTTTCGGTTTCCTTAACAATTTTCTTCATCTCGCTTTTATTGTCGGTTTCGGACTTTTTTCGCAAGCTCTCGGCAAATTGTTTTTTGTCAAGATTTGCAGAAAATATTATTTCCCTAAGATTTGTTAAAACAAGTTCATAAAGATTTTCGCTCCGTATGCGGTGCGTACTGCAAACTTTATGTTTTTTTGCGTATCCGCTGCACATATAATGGTCTTTTTTGCCTTTAACGCTCCTTGCATACAGTTTGCTCCCGCAGTCGGCGCAAACAAGATAACCTTGAAACAAATCGGGTTCTTTTTCATACGGTATGCGCCTGCCTTTCTCAATCAAATCCTGCGCCTTGTTCCACACGTCTACAGAAATTATCGGTTCGTTTACTCCCTCGAAAACAAGCTGATTTTCTTCGGGATTTTTATAGGTTTTATGGTTTTTGTAAGACTTTCTGTACGTCTTGCAATTAATCACATCGCCGATATATTCCCTATGTTTCAAAAGCTTGTTTACGGTGCTTGCGTCCCATTCAAACGGATTTTCCCTTAACCGCCGCTTGTGCGGCAAGCCTTTGCTGTGAAGATAATGCGTTGGCGAAAGTATTTTTGTTTCTCAAGGTAATCTGCGATTTTTTTTGTGCCGAAACCATTAACATACATATCAAAAATCATACGCACGATTTCTGCCGCCTCATCATCTACAAGCCAGTGGCTTTTGTCGTTCGGGTCTTTTTATATCCGTAAATGGCTACGGTAGACATTATTTGCCCCGACTTGACTTTATTCTGCAAAACCGCTTTGATTTTCTTTGAACAGTCACGGGCGTATACTTCATTGCTAAAAATACAAAACAAACCAAACGCCCATAAACCCGACATTCCCCTGCAAATAATGCCTGCACATATGTAATCAGTGTTCATATGTGCAGGCTTATTTTAATTCTATAGAACAAGTATCGGCAAACGTTTACGCAATATTGATTTTACCGTAATATGAACTTTTTGTAAAAATATATAAACATTAAATATCCGTACTCCGAATTTTGTACATTGAGTTACACAAAATATTTCGACATTTATTGCATAGTATTATGCAATATTACAAAATATTGGCTGTATTGCAAAATTATGTATTATTCCGCTTGACAAAATCAACGGACGGGTATATAATTAACATTGCGTTAAAACATATTAAGTATATAGGTTATATATGTTTAACGTTGATAAATTAGGAGGTCTTTTGTATGAATGAAAAAAATAACAAAAATAAAGGCTGCAGCTGCGTTGACTGCGGAATACTCAACTGCGCCCAAAGGACGGGGCAGTACCCCGAATTTTGTCCCACTGCCGCGCTGACGGAGGAAGAAATAGACGAGGTAACGGCTCTTTACAAAAACAACAGGGTCAACAAAAAAATCGCTGTTGCCGCCGCCGAGGTGGAGGGCGGTTTTTACGGGCGTTACACAAGGGTTGAGGAAATAATTGAATTTGCCCGAAAAATAGGCGCGAAGAAAATCGGTATCGCCACTTGCATAGGTCTTATCGAGGAAAGCAGGATATTCGCAAGAATACTCAAATTGAACGGTTTCGAGGTGTACGGCGTAAGCTGTAAATCGGGGTCGGTAAACAAAACGGACATCGGAATTGACAAAAAGTACACCTGCGTTACCGGCGGGGTTATGTGCAATCCTATTTTGCAGGCAAAGCTGCTGAATAAACGCAAGGTTGACCTGAATGTGGTCGTGGGGCTTTGCGTGGGGCACGACAGCCTTTTCTACAAATACGCGAATGGAATTACCACCACGCTTATTACAAAGGACAGAGTGCTTGCACACAATCCCGCAGGCGCGCTGTATCAGGCGAAAGCATACTATAAGAAATTACTTTTGGCTCCCGTGGGAGAGGATATTGTTACATCTGTAGTAACGCCCTCCGAGAAAGAAAAGCGGAAAGGAGAAAGTTAATGCTGAAAAAATCAATAATCAGAGTGGGTGTTCTGCTGCTGTCCTTTGCGGCTGCCGAAATTGCCGCGCTGGGACTGTCCGATTCACCCAAGCATCAGGCGGCTAAGCACCCGTATTTCGCGTGGCTGCTTGTTATAATAACGGCGGTTTATCTTGCGGCTGCTGCGGCAGGGTTTATAAAAAACAGAAAAAAAGAGTACATAGCCGATGAAAAAATTTTTTACCGAGCGCCGTTTTTGGCGGGAGTTATATTGGTTATGAATGTACTCAATATTGTTACGGCAAAGACCGCTTTGCTGCCGGTGCTGTATTTTCCGACCCTTGACAGGGTTTTCGGCGCGCTGTTCGAGGATTACGCGCTTATAGGAAAGTGCGTGAGATACTCGGCGGGAATACTTGTTACGGGAGTATTGGGAGGACTTATAGCAGGCTTTTTTATGGGAATAGGCGTGGGCTTTTCAAAGCGTATGTCATACTGGATAAATCCCATAGTGCGTATTCTGGGACCTATTCCGTCAACCGCTTGGATTCCCATACTGTTGGTTGCGTTCCCGACGGCGCGGGCGGCAAGCGCGTTTATAATAGGCATATCCGTGTGGTTTCCCACGGTGGTGCTGACTTCAAGCGGAATTTCAAATATAAAAAATTCTTATTTTGAGGTGGCGTCCACTTTGGGAGCGAACAAGGTGCAGCAGATATTTAAAATAGGCGTACCCGCGGCAAGTCCGAGTATTTTTCTGGGACTTTTCAACGGAATATGCGCGTCTTTCATAGCATTGATGACCGCCGAAATGATAGGCGCGAAATACGGCATAGGCTGGTACGTAAACTGGCAGAAAGAAATGATGGCTTACGCGAACGTTTACGCGGGACTTATTGTTATAGCGGTTTTGTTTTACATTATTATAACCGTGCTTTTTAAAATAAGGGACAGGGTTCTGCAATGGCAGAAGGGGGTCATCAAATGGTAGGAGAAATTAAATTTGAAAATGTGAGCAAGACGTTTGTCAGACCCGACGGCGAGGCTGTGCAGGCTCTGAACAATATCGAGCTTACCGTAAATCAAGGGGATTTTGTGTGCCTTATAGGTCCGTCGGGGTGCGGTAAATCAACAATGCTGAGATTGCTGGCGGGACTTGACGTCCCTACCGACGGCGGCGTATATTTGGACGGCGAACGCATAACCAAGCCGAACTGCGACAGAGGACTTGTCTTTCAGGATCACAATTTATTTCCGTGGCTGACGATTTACGACAACGTGGCTTTCGGACTTAAGGTCAGAAAGCTGTTCAAGGAGAAAAAAGACAGCGTGGAGGAATTTATTAAGCTTGTGGGACTTGAGGGATTTGAGAAGTCCTATCCGCACCAGCTTTCGGGAGGAATGTGCCAAAGAGCCTCCCTTGCGAGGGCGTTAATCGGACACCCGAAAGCTCTGCTGCTTGACGAGCCGCTGGGCGCGCTTGACGCGTTTACGCGAATGAATATGCAGGACGAGCTGCTGAGAATAAAGTCGGAGCAGGAAATGACAATGGTAATGGTAACTCACGACGTTGACGAGGCGGTGTATTTGTCGAACCGCATTGTGGTAATGACGCCCCGCCCCGCGAAAATCGAAAAGGTAATCGACGTACAGCTTTCCCAGCCGAGAGACAGGAGCAATCCCGAATTTATCCGTCTGCGTAACGAGATACTTAAAATACTTGACTTTGCGGGCAAGGAACGCGAGGTTGACTACATTATATAATAAAAACTCGCAATTTATTAAATTTATTTTTGAAAGGAAAAATAATTATGAAAACAAAAAAATTTTTATCCCTTTTGCTTTCGGCAGGAATTTTTGCCGCCGCTTTTTCGGCTTGCGGAAACGGTACGGATACGTCCGACAACGCCGAAGATAATACCTATGTTTTAAAAATAGGCGAGGCGCAGGGAGCGATTTGCCACGCCCCTCTGCAAATTGCAATGGAAAACGGCTACCTTGACGAGGAGGGCATAAAATGGGAGCGCGTCGATTTCGGCAGCGGTGATATTCAGGCTGCTTTGGGCGCGGGTACTATTGACTGCGGGTTCGGTCTTATAGGCAAATTTGTGCAGCCAATAGAGAACGGTCTTAATATGGTGGTGACTTCGGGAATGCACACGGGCTGCACAAAAATACTTACAAAAGCCGATTCGGGAATAACAAGCATTGCCGACCTTAAGGGCAAAACTATCGGGGTAAGCTCCCTTGCAGGCTCGGAGGCGGTAACCGCGAAGCGTGCGCTGTACTCGGCGGGAATTGACATATCGGCGGCAAGCGGCGAGGTTACGTTTTCGGTTTACAGCACCGCCGACCAGCCTATCGCCCTTATGAACGGGGCGATTGACGCTATTGCAACTCCCGACCCTGTCGCAACGTCCGCCGAAAATGAATACGGTCTTACCGTGCTTCTCGATACCGCCGTCGACGCGCCATACGCGCAAGAATACTGCTGTGTAAGCTTTGTTTCGGCGGAACTTGCGGAAAATCACCCCGATATTGCGGCAGGCTTTACAAGAGCGGTTTTGAAAGGTTCTGCTTGGGTAGCCGCTCACCCCGAGGAAACAGCGCAAATACAAACAGACAAGGAATATGTAACGGGCGACGTTGATTTTATCGCAAATATTCTCAAAAGCTATAACTATATTCCCAGCGTTCAAGGCGGGTATGAGGCTCTCGAAAATGTAAGCAGGGATTTACAAACAATCGGCGTGCTGAAATCCGACACCGATATTGACGCGCTGATAGACCGCTCGTTCAAATATTTTGAGAATGTTCCCGACAGCTATGATGTAAGCGGCGATAGTTTTACGGAAGTTGCGGAATATAAAGATCCTCTTCTTTCGGCAGGCTTGAAAACTCGGGAAAAAGCAGATATATTGAATGCGGCGGGAGAATATGTTGATAGTTGCTGCGGGTGAAATGCTGCGGATTGATAAATATGTTTTTATATAGTGGTTGTTTTTTAATTAAACTTGCCAAATAAAAAAACGATTTATTTGGCGGGTGAAATTCCTATGCAATAAAATCCTCCGACTTCGTTTTTGAAGTTTGGAGGATTTTTGTTTGCAAAAATTATTTTACATAAAACATAAAAACGGTAATTCATTAAAAAAATCCATTCCGATATAAGGACTTTTTCCGCAAATTCAACCGACAAATTTCAACATAATATTTATAATCGCAAATGCACTTCCGCATTTGCGATTTTTCTTTTTGTACGCTGCCGTTCCCCACCCTCAAAATTATTTTTTCAAGACTAAAAATAATTTTTGGAGGAATAAAAAATGGCATACAGCAGCTTAAAAGCGTACTGGATATGGCGCAGAAAAAAGGAAGCAGAGGAACAGGGATTTCGTGATATGTGTGTTGACGAAAACATCATCGCGGAACTTCACGATTTTGACAGAATTGCGTTCAATTCCGATGACAGGTATTACAAACGTCTTTATGATGTGGGAGATTTCTACGAGGAAATTATTGCGGACGAAAGTCAGCAAGAAATTACTTCCGTTGAACAGCTTTTAGACGAGGTTGAAAATCCCGCAATGTACAAAATTCTGAGAAAAGCGAACGAGAAAACCTTGCAAATTATTCTTATGCGGGTTCGTGGCTATTCCGTAAAGGACATTTCTGAAATTTTACATATTTCCAAAACCGCTGTTTACGAGCGAATTAAAACTGTTCGTGAAAAACTTAAAGACGTTAGGTAAGTAAAATTACATTTATGCTCCCATTTACATTTTGAAATGGGAGCATTTTTATATAAAAATTATAAAATCATATATCTGCATTTGTGTAAAATAACAAATTTTTATTCAACGGTTTAAAAATTATTTTTAGAAATCCATATATTTCAGAACAGGGCGAAAGGAAGATTTTTA
>JAMPDU010000053.1 GCA_023665505.1 Ruminococcus sp. | reverse complement strand
GGCGGCGGGTATCGAGTATTTCTACACGCTGATAGACGACGTTGTTGCCCGTGTTATACGCTCCGAGGGCGGATTTATCTGGGCTTGCAAGAACTATGACGGCGACGTTATGTCCGACATGCTTGCCACGGCTTTCGGCTCTTTGGGACTTATGACCTCCGTGCTGGTTTCCCCGGACGGCGTTTACGAGTACGAGGCGGCTCACGGCACGGTAACGCGCCACTACTACAACTATTTAAAAGGCGAAAAGACCTCCACAAACCCCATTGCAACCATTTTCGCATGGTCGGGCGCGCTCCGCAAGAGGGGAGAGCTTGACGGTATTCCCGCGCTGTGCGATTACGCCGACAAGCTGGAAAAAGCCTCCGTTCAGACTATGGAGGACGGTATCATGGACAAGAATTTGGCGGCAATGAGCAAGCTGCCTAACAAGCAAATTGTTGACACGGAAACTTTCCTTGTGGAAATAAATAACAGACTTGCAAAACTTATGGGTTAAACGGGTCTGCCGTAAAAAAGGTGGTTTAAAATGTCAAAAAAAGAAATTTCCGTTTCTGTAAAAAAGCGTTTGCCGAGATATTACAGATTTGTGGGGGAACTGCTTAAGCAGGGTACCGTTCGCACCTCTTCGGGGGAGCTGGCGGAAAAAATGTCCCTTACAGCCTCGCAGATACGGCAGGACTTAAACTGTTTCGGCGGTTTCGGTCAGCAGGGCTACGGCTACAACCTTGCCGAACTGCATGAGGAAATCGGGAAAATCCTCGGCGTTAAAAAGGGGTACAAAGCCGTGCTTATCGGCGCGGGAAATCTCGGCAGAGCCATTGCCAACCATATGGATTTTACCGAGTACGGCTGCCGGCTGACGGGAATTTTCGACAGCGACCCCGCAAAGGCGGGAGACGTTGTGTCGGGACTTACCGTAATGCCCGTGTCGGACATGGAAAGTTTTTTCCAAACCGAAAAGCCGCGTATAGCCATTTTGTGCATACCAAAAACCGCCGCCCAAGAGCTTGCCGACAAACTTGTCGCGCTGGGTATAAAGGCTTTTTGGAATTTCAGCCACTACGACATAAAGATTACCCATAGAGACGTGGTGGTGGAAAATGTACATCTCGGCGACAGCATAATGATGTTATCATACGCCCTTACCAACGCGGAGGGCGAGTAAATTTAATAAAGGAGAATTACTATGGACGAATTCAACAACGACCGCAATCCCTTTGACGAGCAAAGCGGCGGGCAGACCCCTTACGGTCAGCAGGAACAGCAGAACCCCAACCCCTATGCGCAGCAGACCCCGCCCAATACCGACCCCTATAACCAACAGTCGGGACAGGGCAGTCCCTATAACGGTCAGCCGCAGCAAAATCCCTACAATCAGTACAATCAGCCGAGCGGGGGCTATTACAATCAGCAAAATATCCCGCAGGGCTATGGGCAGCCTCAAGGCTACGGTATGCCTTATCAGCAGATGTATATGCAGAAACCCTCCACGGGTATGGCGACGGCGTCAATGGTGCTGGGAATAATTTCAATTGTGCTTTGCATACCCGCAATGGTTGCTCCGGTGCTCGGCATTATTCCCGTTATAGGACTTATTTTGGGAATTGTTTACAAAACCAAACGTCTCCCCGTGGGCAAGGGATTTTCCACCGCGGGCATAATAATGTCGGCAATAGGCATTTTGCTGCCGATACTGCTGCTAATACTATCCTTGGTGTTTGTGATGAATAATCCCGATTACGTCAGAGAGTATTTGAATTTGTTAAAGGAAACAGACCCCGAGCAGTATCAGGAATATTACGACCAGCTGGGAGGAATGTTCCCCGATTGGTTTGAGAGCGTTATGTTTTTTATCTTTAAGTAATTTTAAGCGGGCGGAATTTTTCGCCCGTTTTTTGTTGTGTTTTTTAGGAAAATATGTTATAATATTGTTATTCTGAAATTTAAAGAGGAAAATTCTTATGAACGACCGTCTGCCCTATCTGCGGGAAAAAACCGCAAAGCTCACGACCTCCCCGGGGGTCTACCGAATGAGGGACAAAAGCGATACCATTATTTATATAGGCAAAGCCAAAAACCTGCGAAACCGGGTCACAAGCTATTTTCGGGAGAACCCCGACCACACCCCCAAGGTGGCGAAAATGGTTTCTCACGTGTACGACTATGATTTTATCGTCACCGACAGCGAGTACGAGGCGCTGGTGCTGGAATGTTCCCTCATCAAGCAAAATCAGCCGAAGTACAATATTTTGCTGAAAGACGACAAGGGGTACAGCTTTATAAAAATTTCGGAGGAGGAGTACCCCCGCATAACCGCCGAAATGCAGAAAAGCGGCAAGGGGACTTTCCTCGGACCGTACACAAGCGCATTCGTCACAAAGCAGGCGGTGGAGGAGGCTAACAAGGTGTTCTCCCTGCCCACATGCCGCAGGGTTTTTCCCAGAGATTTCGGGAAGTACCGCCCCTGTCTGAACTTCCACATAAAGCAGTGCATGGGTTTGTGCGCGGGAAAAATTTCCAAGGACGAGTACGGGAAAATCGTGGAGCAGGCGGTTTCCTATATAAAGAACGGCTCGGAGGCGTCGGTGGAAATACTTACGGAGCAGATGAATATAGCCGCCGAGGAGCTGGATTTCGAGCTTGCGGCAAAGCTGCGGGACAGGATTTCCGCCATAAAAAGAGCCGCCGACAATCAGAAAATCATCGCCGAGGATATGCGTGACACCGACATTATCGCGGCGGCGCACAACGGCGGAAACGTCTGCGCGGCGGTGCTGATGTACCGCGAGGGGCGGCTTTTCGACAGGGGAGAGTACGCCCTCGGCGAACTTGACAGCGCGGAAAATATGCTGGAGGACTTTGTTTTGCAGTACTATTCCAACCCGAAAAAAATCCCCCGTGAGATAATCACCGAAGAGGAACTTCCCAATGCGGAAATCGTGGAGAGGCTTTTACGGGAAAAATGCGGGCACGCGGTAACTCTTTCCTCCAAAAAGCGGGGAAAGGGCTTGCGGCTGATAATGATGGCAAAAGCCAACGCCAACGACAGCCTTGCCATAAAAGTTGGCAGGACGGGCAAGGAAATCGCCGCGCTGGAGGCTTTGGGCAAAATTCTGGGACTTCCCGAGCCGCCTAAGTATATCGAGGCTTACGACATTTCCAACTTGGGCAGCTCCTCGATGGTGGCGGGAATGGTGGTTTTTGAAAACGGCAGACCGCTTAAAAAGGCGTACAAAAAATTCTCCATAAAGGAGACGGTCATTCAGAACGACTATGCAAGCATGCGGGAGGTTTTGGAGCGGCGTTTCAAGCACTACAGCGACGAAAACGAAACCGACGAGGGCTTTAACCGTATGCCCGACCTTATTCTGCTGGACGGCGGCAAGGGGCAGGTGAACGCCGTTGAGCCGATTTTGCGGGAAATGGGGGTGACCGTACCCATATTCGGCATGGTTAAGGACAACAACCACCGCACGAGGGCGATTGCCACGTCGGGGGCGGAAATTTCCATTTCGGGGACGAAAGCGGCGTTCCTGCTTGTGACGCAAATTCAGGACGAAGTGCACAGATTTTCCATTACCTACCAAAGGAGCAAGCACAGGAAAACGTCCCAAAAAATGGGAATTACCCAAATCAAGGGCATCGGCGAGAAAAAGGCGCAGAAGATTTTCATGGCTTTCAAGACCCGCGAGGAGCTGAAAAAAGCGTCCCCCGAGGAGATTGCCAAAGCCGCGGGAGTGAATATGGAGCTTGCCCAAGAAGTGTGGGAGTATGTTCAAAACGAAATGTAAATTTTTATTTAACAAACGGTAAATTGTTAGTCCGAAAAAACTTTTTTAACGTGTTTATGAAAGAAAAAAAGTTTTTTATGTAAATTTTTTCAAATAACTGTTTACAAAACGCGCAAAATAATGTATAATAAATATTTGAAGTATTGTTAAGGAAGATTTTAATATGCGTGTTATTACAGGCTCGGCGAGAGGACGCCGTCTCAAAGCCCCGGAGGGTCTCGACGTAAGACCCACCACCGACAAGGTTAAAGAGGCGATTTTCTCAATCGTGCAGTTCGATATTGAGGGTTCGGCAATTCTCGACTTGTTTTCGGGTTCGGGGCAAATGGGTATCGAGGCGCTTTCACGGGGGGCAAGCTCCTGCGTTTTTGTGGACAGCAGCCGCACGTCCGTTGAGGTTACAAAGGAAAATATTTCCGCGGCGGGCTTTAAAAACGCGGCGACGGTTATGACCTCCGACAGCTTAAGCTATCTGAGAATGTGCAGGAACACCTTTGACGTGGCTTTCCTTGATCCGCCCTACGGCAAGGGGATTATAGGGGAGGCTCTGCCGCTTTTGAGCGGGCGTATGTCCGACAGGGGAATAATCGTCTGCGAGCACGAGCCGGGGCTTGAGCTGCCCGAAGAGTTCGGCAAAATGCGGAAGTACCGTACCTATAAGTACGGCAAAATCGCGGTAACCGTCTTTAAGGCGGGTATTGACGAGGAATAGCGAAAGGAGCGGGCATATTGCCTATGAAAAAAAGAATAGCGGTATACCCGGGAAGTTTCGACCCCGTTACGTTCGGGCACAGGGACATTGTCCAGAGAGCCTCGCTGCTGTTTGACAGGGTAATAGTTTTGGTTTCGATAAACGCTGTAAAGAACCCGAGCTTTACAGCCGTCGAGCGTATAAAAATGCTCGAAAAGGTAGCCGCGGGCATTGAAAACGTTGTTATCGACATGTGGGACGGACTTCTTGTGGACTATATAAGGCAGGTGGACGCCTGCGCGATAATCAAGGGCTTAAGGGCTGTTTCGGACTTTGAGTATGAGTTCCAGATGGCTCTCGCAAATAAAATTCTTTATGACGGGGCTGAAACGGTGTTTCTCACCACAAGCTCCGAGAATATGTATCTGTCCTCCAGCGTGGTGAAACAAATAGCCTCGTTCGGCGGGGATATAAGCCATTTTGTTCCGGAGTGCATACTTGAGGACATCAAGGCGAGACTTACCAAAAAACCAACGGAAATAAAATAAGCGCGACTTAAGAAAGGATTGATAAAAAATGATTATTGACGATATTCTTGATATGATGGACGATTTGCTGGACAACGCCCAGTCGGTGCCGTTTTCGGTGAAAAAGTCTATTATCGACGGCGACCAGATGAGGGACTACATAAACGAGATACGTCTCAATCTTCCGCCCGAGATAAAGCAGGCTAAGCTTATTGTCCGCGACCGCCAGTCGATAATTGCCGACGCCAACAAGGAGGCGGACACAATAATCCGCCGCTCGGAGGAAAGGGCAAAGGTAATTGTTTCCAACGACGAGATAACAAAGGCGGCGAAAGCACGCGCCGTGGAGATTACCAATCAGGCGCAGGCTAAGGCTAAGGAAATCAAAAACGCCGCCAACAAGTACATCGACGACGTTCTCGTAAAGACCGAGGAATGTCTCCAGCTTAATCTTGCGGACGTGCGAAAGACCCGTCAGGCGATAAGGACTATTCCCTCACAAAGCCAGCAGGGTCAGATTAAAAAATAAGATTTTTTGAAAATGCTCCCGATAAAGGCTGAGCCTTTACCCTTATTGGCGTACTACGTCAGTAAGGGTAAATTGTTTCCATGGGTAAAGATATTTTCGTATCGTTACCTGCCTAAAAATCGGGGGCATAATTATTTTATGAAATAAAAATTTTTTCCGCACATTTCGGCGGGGTAAAACGTTATACATTATGCAGGCAGGTAACGGTACGGAAGTATTGTTACCCATGGGAGAAATTAACTTTTATTGACAGAGTATGCCAATAAGGGTAAAGGCTCAGCCTTTGAGGAGGTTTCACGCGGTGGAGGAGCTTACGGAAATTTACAACAGAATATACCGTTACTGCTTTTATAAGGTGAGAAATTCCGCCGCGGCGGAGGACGTTACGCAGGAAACCTTTCTCAGATATTTTTCGGGAAACAAGCGGCTGAAACGGGGCGAGGATACGGCGTATCTGTACACGATAGCGAAAAATTTGTGTACAGACTATTTCCGCAAAAGGCGCACGGAGGAACTTCCCGAGGATTTCCCGGCGGAGGATTTTGCCGATAACAGCGAAACCAAAATAGCCGTACGGACGGCTATGGACAGGCTTGACGAACGTCGCAAAGAGGCAATACTGCTGCGGTATATCGGCGGTCTGTCCGTTAACGAAACGGCGGAGGCTATGGGAATATCACGGTTCGCGGTACACCGCTTGGAGCGCGCCGCTCTCGCCGAAATGAAAACATACCTGAAAGGAGCGTTTTAAATGAATGTTAAAAAGGAAATTTTTGATTCGGTACAGCCCCCAAATCCAAAGGGCAGGGACGGGTTTCTGAAAGCGCTGCCGTACCCAAAACTTACCTACCCCGAATTTGTGCTTTTGCAGATAGGCTATATCCGCAAAAGGGTGTGGCTTGTTTCGGCGGCTGTGCTGTTAGTGGGGATAGGGACGGTCTGCGTTATGCCCGAAAACGGCAGAATGCTCGTGTGGATAATGTCCGCGATGATACCGTTTTTGGCGGTGCTGACGGCGGCGGAAATTTCCCGCTCCGACGTTTTCGGTATGTCCGAGATCGAGGCGGGGTGCAGGTTCGCTTTGCCCCAGATTACCGGGGCGAGAATGATAATTTTGGGCGTGTGCAACTTTGCGGTAATTTCGGCTGTAACCGTTCTTACGGGGATTTTTTCGCCGTTCGGCATTGCTAAGTCCGCGCTGTATATTCTTATGCCCTATGTTTTTGTCTGCGGAATTTCCCTGACGGTGTTCGACAAAGCAAGGGGGCAGGACGGCGTTTTCATAAGCGGCGCGGCGGCTCTTGCGGTAAGTTTTGTGGGAATTATTTTTGACAGAAACTTTTACGGCGGACAGATGATGAATGTGCTGAACATCGCACTTTGCGTTGTCGGCGCGGCTCTGATGATCGTCAAAATTAAAAAATTACTGGTTGGAAAGGATAATTATTATGGAATTAAAGATTGACCGTGTTACAAAAAATTACGGGAGCAAAATAGCCTGCGACAGGCTTTCGGTAACCTTGGGCAAGGGCGTGTACGGCTTGCTGGGGGCGAACGGCGCGGGCAAAACCACACTTATGCGTATGATGTGCGGGATTTTAAACCCCACCTCGGGAAGTATTTCCTATGACGGGACGGACGTTTCCCGGGAGGAGTACAGGGACGTTCTCGGCTACCTGCCGCAGGATTTCGGGTACTACCCCGAATTTACGGCTCGGGATTTTATGCTGTACATTGCCGCATTAAAGGGCATACCCAAAAGCAAGGCTAAGGACAGAACGGCGGAACTGCTTGAAACCGTGTCACTGAAAAACGAGGCGAAAAAGAAGATAAAGACATTTTCGGGGGGAATGAAACAGCGTCTCGGCATAGCGCAGGCTTTGCTGAACGACCCGAAAATACTGGTGCTGGACGAGCCTACCGCGGGGCTTGACCCAAAGGAACGGGTTAAATTCCGCAACATCATTTCCCGATTGGGGGCGGATAGGATAATTCTGCTCTCCACCCACATTGTTTCGGACATTGAGCATATCGCCAACACCATTCTCGTTATGAAAAACGGGCAGCTTATTCATCAAGGCTCTCTTGACGAGATTATCGAAGTAATCAAGGGCAAGGTGTGGGAGTGCGCCGTTCCGAGGGAGCTTGCGGACGAGCTTTCGGGCAGGCACACCGTCATAAACACACGCAGCGAGGGGGACGGAGTTTTCCTGCGGCTGGTGTGCGGAGAAAAGCCCTGCGAGAACGCGATGTGCGCCGAGGCGACGCTGGAGGACTTGTATCTTTATTATTTCAGCGATGAGGAAAGGGGCGAATGAAATGTTTCCCACCCTATTAAAATACGAATTTAAAAAGCTGTTAAAGAAAAAATCCGTTTGGATAGCCCTCGTCGTAAGCGCGCTTTGCGTACCCGCAAGCCTGCTTATGAACATACTTTTTTACACAATGCACATTGACACCGTTCGGGGCAGTCTTTCCGAGGGCTACTACACCGTGCTGAAAGCGGACATTGAGCAGGACAAGGAGCTTGACGGCAGGACGGTGGACGGTGATTTTATCGCGTTCCTGCGGGAGGCGGAAAAGGTTTCCGACGTTAGCTATGACGAAAATTCTTTGGAGTATGTAAAGTACATAAGAGCCTACGAAAACGCCCGCACCCTTATAGAAACGGTAAACGGCTATGACGAGAAAGCTCTCGCCGACATTACTGCCGAGGATTTTTACCGCTCCCGCGAGGAGTATATGGAGGACGAATGGGACTACTACTGCCTCAGCGAGGGGGAAAAGCAGTTCCTGCGGGATTTGGACGGGAAAACCGCCAAGCCGTTTATTTATCGGTACTGCTACGGCTATGGCGTTATTATGCAGGCGATTGCCATTGGCGGTATGGTTGTTATTTTCGCGGCGGCGATTTGCGTTTCGGGGATTTTCACCCAAGACAAGCGCACAAAAGCCGACAGGATAGTCCTATCCTCGCGGCACGGCAAGACTTTGGCGTACGGCGCGAAAATGCTTGCGGCGGCGGGTTTTACCGTTTCCTGCTTTCTGCTTGCGGCTGTTTCGGGAATTATTCTTGTTGCGGCGTTTTTCGGTATGGACGGCTTTAATGCGCCCATACAAATGGCGTTTATTCACCTTGCCAACGACATTACCTGCGGGGAGGCTATGTTTATCCTTATCGGACTGGGCATTGCCGAAAGCGTGATACTTTCGGCGTTGTGTATGATAATTTCCCAGATAACCTCAAGCGGCACTCCCGCCCTTGTTGCGATGTTCGTAATGCTTATGGTCGGCAATATGCTTGACGTTGACCCGTCCCGCAGACTTCTTGCGAGCCTTTGGAATATTCTGCCGTCAAATGCGGCAACTTACTTCAACGCCTTTTCGGTAAAACTTTTTGATGTGGGGGGACATTATTTCTTTCCCTATCAAGCCGCGCCGATAATATATTTGGCGGTTTCCGCCGCCTTGATTGTGTGGGGATATTGGTGCTATAAACGGTATCAACCGAAATAAATTTTGGAGGTAAATTATGAACCTGTTTTTCGATATTTTAGGCTATGAATTTAAAAAGACCCTCTGCAAAAAGCGGACGGTGGTAACCCTTATTGTTGTTATTCTTATAAGCCTGCTAAGCGTTTTCGGTACGGTAATCGGAAACTATTACTACTATGACGAAAACGGCAACGAAATCACCGTATCACGTTACGATGATGAAATGCTTGACAGAAAATACGGCGAGGAGTTAAGCGGACGCGCCGTTGACGCCGACTTGATAATGGAGGCGGTAGAGGCGTACAAAAAAGTCCCTATGGACGGCAGCGGTCGGTACGGCGAAACCGTGGCTTATCTTGAAAACGCGAAAAAATACAGCGAGATTTACGGACTTGTACGGCGGACATTCGGCTTGGCTAACGTTGAGGAGTTCCAAAACCTCACCCGCGAACAGGCGGAGCAGTTCGGCACGTTTTTAAAGGCGAGAATGAACGCCGCCGCCGAAAACCCCGAGCTTAGCGAGAGTATGCGGGCGTATTGGAAAAAATGCTTTGAGGAAGTTCCGGAAACGCTGACCTATGAATACTGCGGCGGCTACGGCAGATTTATCGCGATAATGTACACCACCGCAATGATGTCTGGGGCGGCGATTGCCATAATCGTCGCGGGAATTTTTTCCGAGGAATACACAAGCGGGGCGGCAAGCCTGATACTGTCCTCAAAGCACGGCAGGGGACTTGTTATTGCGGCAAAGCTGACGGCGGCGTTTGTTATCGCGGCGGTGCTGATAATCTTTCTGACGGCGGCAAGCTATGCCGAAACAATGGCAGTTTGGGGCAGCGGCGGTGCGGACGGCGTACTCATAATGCTTGGAAATGTTTTCCCGTACAATATGACAATAGGCGAGAGCGTACTTCTCTACTCGGTTAGCATGCTTGCCGCCTGTCTGCTTTTCGCGGCGATTACCGCTATGCTTTCGGCAATTTTCAAAACGCCTTTCGGCACGGTTGTTGTAATGGCGATACTCCTTATCGCGCCGATGTTTATAAGCGTACCCGACGGCTCGCCCATTTGGGTTTATACCCTTGAACCTCTCCTGCCCACAAATATGATGGCGCACTGGGGTTCGTTTAGCGAATATCAGTACGAAATATTCGGGGTGATAATTCCGCCATATGTTTTCCTGCCGATATTTGCGGTAATTGTTTCCTGCGTTTGCGTATTCTTTGGGGGACGTGCCTTTAAAAAGCATCAGATAAGCTGAAAAATTGGCTGTCCGAGAAAATTCGGACAGCCGTTTTTTATGCTTCATTTCGCAGCCGCTTGATTTGGCGCACGTCCTCCCCAACAAACAAAAGGGTGGTGAACGTCCCGAAAATCCTCGAAATAATTCTGTCGTTGTAATTTTTTTGCAGCTCGGCGGTGGTGAGGTTGCTGCTGATAATGGTGGGAAGTCCCAGATTAATGCGGGAGTTGATGATATTGTACAGCGCGGACTCGTAAAAATTGGAGCGGAACTCCGAGCCTAAGTCGTCAAGCACAAGCAGGTCGGCGTTTATAAGCGTTTGCATAGTGTCGCTTTCCGTATCCTCGGAACGCCCGAAATGCTCCTTTTCCACCAGCCGCAGATAGTTCAGCAGCGACCCGTAAGCGGCGGTATATCCCCGTTCCGTCACCCTTTTGGCAATGGCGAGGGAAATATGGGTCTTACCCACCCCCGTCTTGCCCAAAAGGAAAAGACTGGCGGAATTCCTCGAAAAGCTGTCGGCGTAGTCAATGCAGAATTTGAGATTATCTTCCATTTTTTGACGGCAGTTTACGCCGTTCTCCTGTTTGCCCTCATAGTAGGCGAGGGAGAAGTGCTCAAAGTCGCATTTGGGCATATTCGCCTCGGAATTGAGCTTGTCCACCGCCAAACGGTTAAGCAGCTCCTTATAGCAAACGCACCTGTCGCCGCCGATATAGCCCCTGTCGTTGCAGATTTGGCAGGAATACCGCGCCTCGAGATAATCTTCCGGGAAACCGCCCTGCTTTAACAGCCGCTTTATCATAGCCTGACCCTGCAAATTTTGGTTTTTTATCTTCTCAAAATTGCCCCGGAAATCTCCGTCCCGCCTGATTATCAGCTTTGAAAGCTCTATGCTTGTGCGGGCAAGCTGACGGCGTATTTCTGCGATTTCGGGTATTTTTCTTTCCGCCTCGGCAATATTAAAGTCAAGCCTGCTTTCGGCGGAGAGCCGTCTGCGTTCAAGCTCCTGTTCGGCTTGCTCGTACAGCCGTTTTTCGTATGACATGGGTTTGCTCCTCTCGTTATTTCTTTATCTGCGGGGTATTGTTCATAGCGTGGGCGACAAGCAGGTCAAGGTTGTAGGAATGTTCCCCGCCGCCGTCCTGCGGTGTACCGTTCTGCTGCGTACCGCGCCGTTCCGCCTCCGATTTAGCCTCGGCAACGGTGGTAATGCCGTTTTCCCGCCAGCTTGTTAAAATTTTATTCATATAGCTGAATTTCACCTTGCCGATATTGTCCACGGTTCTTTCATAGGCGTAAACGGTCAGCTCCACGGAAAATCCCTTGTCCGCCCACTCGCCGAGGAATTTTTTCTCGGTTGGGGTAAGGGTGCGCCCCAGCCCCAGTTTCGCGGAAACCTGCCCCTCAAAGGAGCAGTAATTCTTTAACCGCGTGATTTCACGGGCGGCAAGCTCGTGGGTGGTAATGCCGTTTTCCTGCCAATTTATAGCAATTTTTTCCACATAGCTTATGTTCGCCTTGCCGATTTGCTTGGCAAAGTCCATTATCATCAGCAGCAGGTCGGGGGCAATGCTGTAGTAGTCGTGGAGCCAAATAAGGGTTCTCTGCTCGGTGTAGTTGAGTATCTTCCCGAAAGCGTTTTCGGCGGAATCGAACAGGAACTTTATCTCCGAGGAATTGTTTATCCTGTCGGCTATTTCCTCGGGGGAAATCATTTTGGCGGACTTTTCCTTTGCCCGCTGTTCGGCTGCCGTATCGGCTGCGGGTTTTTCCGTGGCTTTCCTTTGTGGAACGGCGGGAGGCTGACTTCCGTCTTGGTAAAGCACCCCCACCTGCTGCCAGTAGGAAACCGCGTCCTCCGCGTCCTCGGCGGAAATGCCCAAATCCTCGGCTGCGGCGGGGAAATCCATCTCCGTGATTTTATTTTTAAGTATGTACAGCAGAACCTTTACAGCCTTTCCGCTTGCCAGTTTAAGGCAGTCCGCCGCAATATCGGGCACGGCGAAAACTCCGCCGCCCCAGTTTACCGTATATTTCATTTTAAACATATTACTCCTTGGGAAAAAATTTTACATAATAAAAATATTATAGCACATTTTGAAAAAAATTTCACTATAAACTTGACCAAAAATTATTTTTGTGATATTCTATAAAAAAAGGGTGCTGAAAGGAGCAATTTTACCATAATGGAAGATAATAACAAAAACACGGAAATTACCGAGGAAGTCCCCGAGGAGAGTACCGAAAAACCTATGACCCGCACGGTTTACACCAAACAGCAGACCGCGCTGTATACAGTTATTTCCATTGCGCTTTTTTGTCTTGTGTACTTCGGGGGAAAGGGCGTTATGGGCATGGTGAACCGACCCTACAGTATTCTTGCGTACTCGGAAAACGTCGGCGCGGAGCGTATTGCGGAAACCTTTGAAATCGGCGGCATTTCTCCCGGGCAGAGCTGTACCTTTGAAAGCGCAAGGCTTAACAAGCATGAGAACGGCTATGAGTTTACGATGATTTTTTCGGGAACGGGAGATTTGGAAAATTTTGCCGAGGAGGGGATAGCCTTTGAGTACGGCGACATTGAGGAAGAAGTGCGTACGGAAATTTACCCCTACCGCGAAAATCCCGACCTTGCGGAGTACGTTTACGCCGAGAAGTTTGTGGATATGGATTCCCCAAACCGGGAGATATATCTGTTTGAGTTTGAGGGGGAAACGTACGCCAAATACGTTCAGTACGGCGGTATCGTTCCCGCCGAGGTAACGGGGCTGTTTTACGGGCAGGAGAAAGTGTACGCAAGTTCATAAAACGGCATAATTCCCGACAGCGAAACGACATAAAAAGAAAAGCGGGAATTTAAGGCGCAGACAGGGTTTGACGGTGCAAAAGAGCGGACGGGCGGCATTGAAACGGCATAATTGGCGGCAATCAAGCGACAAAGAAACGACAAAGAAGTGACAAACAAACGACAACACTATAAGAAGAAAAAGAAGAAAGAAAAGAAAAAGAAGAGAGAGAATATGGAAAATGAACAATTGTTGCACGGGGAGATTTTAAATAAATGTATACAAAAAAGGTTGCATTTAAAGGTAAAATGTGCTATAATAGAAGATAGAGAGTAAGAGGGTAGAGGATAGAAACATATTCTTTCCGTTTAATTTTATTGCCTGTAAATTTTGACATTTATGTTCTATCCTCTATTTTCTAACCTCTATTTTCTATTTTAAGGAGTACTGCTTTGTCCGAGTATATAAATAAAATTAAGGAAATTTTTTCTAAAAGGCTAACCCCGCCGCTTTGCTTTTTACATAGTTTCGGCTGTCAGCAGAACGTCAGCGACGGCGAGAAAATACTGGGTATGCTTTGCGGAATGGGTTACGGCGTTACGGAGGATATTTCCGCAGCCGACCTTATCATTTACAACACCTGCGCCGTCCGCGAGAACGCCGAGCTTAAGGTGTACAGCCTTATAGGAAACCTCAAAAGGCTTAAAGAGAATAACCCCGACCTTATTATCGGTATCTGCGGCTGCATGGCGCAGGAGGAAAAAACCGTGCGGAATATCAAAAAAAGCTACCGCCATGTGGACTTGATATTCGGTACGTTCGCGGTTGGGGAGCTGCCGAGGCTCTTATATGAGGTACTCACCGAGAGGAAAAAGGCGGTGGACATTACCGAGTACGGCGGGGAGATACCCGAAAATGTTTCCGCCTACAGGACAGACCGCATTAAGGCAAGCGTGCCTATTATGTATGGCTGCAACAATTTTTGCTCATACTGTATAGTGCCCTATGTTCGCGGCAGGGAGAGGAGCAGGCAGCCCAAAGCCGTCCTTGACGAGGTAAGGGGACTTGCGGCGGCGGGGTACAGGGAGATAATGCTTTTGGGGCAGAACGTCAATTCCTATGGGAAAAACCTTGACGAGCCGGTTAGTTTCGCGGAACTGCTCCGTGAGATAGACAAAATCCAGGGGGACTTTAAAATCCGCTTTATGTCCTCTCACCCCAAGGACGCGACGGAAGAGCTTATCGACGCTATCGCCGAGTGCGGCAAGGTCTGCAAGCATCTGCATCTGCCGTTGCAGTCGGGCAGCGACCGTATTTTAGCGGCTATGAACAGGAATTACACAGTTGAGAAATATCTGAAAATTGTGGATTACGCAAGGAGCTTAATGCCCGATTTTTCCCTAAGCACCGATATTATCGTTGGGTTTCCAAACGAGACGGAGGAGGACTTCCGTCAGACCCTTGACGTTATAAAACGGGTAAAATTTGACAATATTTTTTCGTTTATATACTCAAAGCGGACGGGTACAAAAGCCGCCGAAATCGAGGATACGACCCCCGATGAGGACAAGAGCGGGCGCATGCGTGAGCTTTTGGAAGTACAGCGGGATATTACCGACAAGGGTTTCAAGCGGTTTGTGGGGAGAACCCTTACGGTGCTTTTCGACGGGGAAAGCAAAACGGAGGGTTACATCTCGGGGAAAAGCGACGAGTTTATCATTGTGGAGGCAAAAGCGGACAAGTCCTTGATAGGGCAGAGGAAACAGATTAAAATTACCAAAGCCTTTAACTGGGCTTTGCAGGGTGAAACGGTTGAATGACAGGCGGGTTTACCGTGTGTTGATAGAAATATTATTATAAAGGAGATTTTTAAAATGAATGTTATCGACAAGGCAAGAGAATTGGGCAAAATGATCCAGGAGGACGAGCGTTACGCCGCTTACTGCAAGGCTAAGGAGGCTAACGACGGCGACGAAAAGCTCCAGCAGATGATAGGCGAGTTCCAAAACAAGCGCATGGAGCTTAACGTTGAGATGTCAAAGGACGACAGGAGCGCGGAGAGGCTTACCGCCCTTGACAACGAAATCAAGAGCCTTTACGGCGAAATCATGGCGAATGAGAATATGAACGCCTACAACGAGGCGAAAAACGCTATGGACGATATGCTCAGCAGGATAAATATGGTAATTACCTACTCGGCAAACGGCGAAGACCCCATGACCTGCCCCACAGAGCAGCAAAGCTGCAGCGGCAGCTGTTCGACCTGCGGGGGATGCGGTTAAGGTTTGGAGCATTTTCGGAGATTAGATTTCTATTCTCTATCGTCTATTTTCTAATTTCTAATGGAGGGAGCATGACCTGCGTGCCTTTGACGCCGCAGGTCAATTGTGGCATATTATGGCAATGCAGATAGATTTTGACCGTCTTTCACCGATGATGAAACAGTATTTTGCTGTGAAAAATAAGTACGAGGGGCATATACTGTTCTTTCGTCTCGGGGATTTTTACGAGATGTTTTTCGACGACGCGGTAACCGTTTCGCGGGAGCTGGAGCTTACGCTGACGGGGCGTGACTGCGGCTTGGAAGAGCGCGCGCCCATGTGCGGAATACCGTACCATGCAAGTGAGATGTACATAAAACGCCTTATTGAAAACGGTCACAAGGTGGCTATCTGCGAGCAGCTGACAGACCCGAAGGAAACTAAGGGAATTGTGGAGCGTGACGTTATACGCATAGTTACCCCGGGTACGCTTACCGAAAGCAGCCTGCTTGACGAGGGCAGGAATAACTATATATGCGCGGTGTACGCCTGCGAGGAACGGTGCGCGGTGTGCTTTGCGGATATTTCCACGGGGGAAGTCCACCTTTTCACCAAAAGCGGCAAGGATACGCAGACCGAGGTCATCAACGAGCTTTCACGCTTTGAGCCTGTGGAGATACTTTTCAACGAGAAGTTTTTGGACTTCAAAGAGGTTTACGGGTTTATACGGGATAAGCTGAACTGCTCCGTGCAGCTGCTTGAAAGCGTGCATTTCGACGCGGCTGCAAAGACGGACGCGGTGTTAAAGCAGTTCAGCGTTTCCGAGCTTTGCGAGATAGGGCTTAGCGAGGGTACGCCCGAGACTTCCTGCGTTTGCGGGCTTTTCGACTACATAAGCGACACCCAAAAGGCTTTGGTGGGAAGATTTACCGAGATAAAGCGTTATAACGACAGCTATTTTATGGAGCTTGACTTTACCGCAAGGCGCAACCTTGAGCTTACCGAAACAATGCGCAACAAGGAGAAAAAGGGCAGCCTGCTTTGGGTTCTCGACCACACGGAAACCTCTATGGGAAAGCGTTTGCTTAAAGCCTATATCGAACAGCCGCTTATAAAGCCAGCCATAATAATAAACCGCCTCGACGCGGTGGAGCAGCTTTGCAGACAGTCGGTTATCCGCGAAGAGCTTGAGGACGAGCTTTCGGGGGTTTACGACATTGAGCGGCTTATGACGAGAGTAATGTACAAAACCGCAACTCCGAGAGACTTAAAATCCCTTTCGCTGACCGCCCTGCATCTGCCCAATATAAAAATGCTTTTGGATAATTTTTCCTGCAAACTTATGGTGGAGCTTAACAAAAATATACACACCCTTTCCGAAATATCGGGGCTTATCGAAAACGCTCTGGTGGACGAGCCTCCCGTTTCCGCAAAGGACGGCGGGGTTATACGGGCGGGCTTTAACGAGGAACTTGACAGATTGCAGAACATTATTCAAAACGGCGAAAATATCATCAAAGAAATTGAACAGCGTGAAAGAGACCGCACGCTGATAAAAAATCTTAAAGTAAGCTATAACAGGGTTTTCGGGTATTACATAGAGGTCACGAAATCCAATTACGACAGAATTCCCCCCGAGTATATCAGAAAGCAGACCCTTGCCAACTGCGAGAGGTTTATTACCGACGAGCTTAAAAAGACGGAAAACGAGATTTTGGGCGCGAACGAAAAGGTGCTTTCGCTGGAGTACGACATATTCTGCGAGGTGAGGGACTTTGTTGCCACGCAGCTTGTTAAGGTTCAGGAAACTGCCTCCGCGGTGGCGCAGCTGGACGTGCTTTGCTCCTTTGCCTACACCGCCCTGAAAAACGAGTACACAAAACCCGAAATCGCCATCGACGGCATAATCGACATAAAGGACGGCAGACACCCCGTTGTGGAGCTTATGCTCACCGACGAGATTTACGTCCCCAACGACGCTTATCTCGATTTGGGCGGCAACAGAATGTCCATAATCACGGGCCCCAATATGTCGGGCAAGTCAACCTATATGCGGCAGACCGCTCTTATCTGTCTTATGGCGCAAATGGGCTGCTTTGTCCCCGCTAAGTACGCAAAGCTGTCTATCGTCGACAAGATTTTCACCCGCGTTGGAGCGTCCGACGACCTTACGGCGGGGCAGTCCACGTTTATGGTGGAGATGAGCGAGGTTGCGGACATTCTCAAAAACGCCACAAAGCAAAGCCTTGTAATTCTCGACGAGGTTGGGCGGGGCACGTCCACCTACGACGGAATAAGCATTGCCACGGCTGTTGCGGAATATATTGCCAACTCGCGGGTACTGGGGTGCAAGGCGCTTTTCGCCACACATTACCACGAGCTTATAAAGCTGGAGGACGAGCTTGAGGGGGTAAAGAATTACAGCGTGGCGGTGAAAAAGCGGGGAGAGGACATAAAATTCCTGCGGAAGATAGTGCGGGGCGGCGTTGACGACAGCTACGGAATTGAGGTGGCGAAACTTGCGGGACTTCCCAATAAGGTTCTGAACCGCGCCAAACAGCTCCTTGCGGAAATGGAGCGGGAGGACGGCAGTCCCGTGAAAAAAAGCGACGACCAGATTTCTTTCGGGACTATCGGCAGCGACAGGATAATAGACAGGCTGCGCAAGACCAACGTGGACGAGCTTACAGACGAGGACGCAAAGTATTTTTTGAAAGAGCTTTGCGGTATGCTTGAATAGAGGATAGAGAATAGAAGATAGAGGGTAGACTCTTCTGTAATTCTATATTTACGGAAAGGATTTTTTCAAGTGGCAAGAGTACAGGTTTTAAGCAAGGAAACAGCGGAATTGATAGCCGCGGGCGAGGTTATAGAACGCCCCAGCTCCATTGTCAAGGAATTGGTGGAAAATTCCATAGACAGCGGCGCGGGGAGCATTACCGTGGAAATAAAACACGGCGGCGTAAGCTATCTTCGGGTCACGGACAACGGCTGCGGGATAGAGCATGAGGACGTCCCCACGGCTTTTCTCCGCCACGCCACAAGCAAGATACGCGATAAGGACGATTTGAACAGCATTATGACTTTGGGCTTTCGGGGGGAGGCTCTTGCCTCAATATGCGCGGTGGCAAAGGTGGATATGCTGACAAAAACCGCCGAGAGCGAGTACGGCACCCATTACGCCATAAACGGCGGGGAAGAGGCGGAGTACGAGCAAAGCGGCTGCCCAAACGGCACGACCATTATTATACGGGACATTTTCTACAACGTCCCCGCGCGGCTGAAATTCCTTAAAAAGGACGTTTCCGAGGGCAACGCCATTGCCGCGATTGTGGACAAAATCGCTCTTTCCCACCCCGAGATAGCCTTTAAGTTTATACGGGACAACAAGCAGGAATTTATCACCCCCGGGGACGGGGAGCTGTACTCCTCTATGTACGCGGTAATGGGGCGGCAGTTCGCGGCAAGCATGATACCCGTGGACTATGAGCTGAACGGCATAAAAATCGACGGCTTTACGGTAAAGCCTCTTTTCGGCAGACCGAACCGCACTATGCAGCACTTTTTCATAAACGGCAGGTATGTAAAGTCTTTGACCTGTACACGTTCTCTCGAGCACGCCTATA
This sequence comes from Ruminococcus sp., assembly GCA_023665505.1. Classification (GTDB taxonomy): domain Bacteria; phylum Bacillota; class Clostridia; order Oscillospirales; family Ruminococcaceae; genus RGIG8773. The sequence goes on along the minus strand of JAMPDU010000053.1, from coordinate 2,051 downwards.
TGAACAGCATTATGGAGGGCAAGTTCCCGTCCTGCGTGCTGCGGCTGACCATACCGCCCTCGGTGCTGGACGTGAACGTCCACCCCGCGAAGATTGAGGTGCGCTTTACCGACGACAGGATTATCGCGGACAGCATTTATTTCGCGGTGAAAAACGCCATACTCCTTGACACACAGCCTGCGGAAATTACCGTAAAGCAGCCGAAAATCGACTACACAAAGCCGCTGACCGAGGAACAGCCGATGTACACCCAAATGCAGATACAGAACGCGCCGCGGACGGTTTCCGAGATAACCTATCATCACGAGGAAATGCCCGTTGAGCACGCCGCCCCCGCGGAGCATATTCCGCCTAAAAAGCCTTTTGCGGAAACGGTTATAAGCAACCGCCCCCCCGCCGATATTGTGAACGTGCCATATGAACTTCCCAAAGAGGAAACGGGCGGGGAAACGCCCATAGAGCAGCTGCCCCCCGCCGAGGATATGGATTTTAAGTACATTTCGGAGTCCTCCTTTGAGAAAAGGACGGAGAAACCCGCTCCCGAGCCGCCTAAGGAGATTTATTTCCGAGTGATAGGGGAGGCGTTCAAAAACTACATAATAGCCGAGGTTGAGGGGGACATTATTTTTGTTGACAAGCACGCCGCCCACGAGCGTATTCTGTTTGAAAAGCTCCGTTCGGGCGACCAAAAGCTTGTTTGTCAGCTTTTGTTACAGTCGGAGGAAGTCCTGCTTGACTTTGAGGAATTCAACGCCCTTACCCAAAATGCGGATTTTGTCCGGGAACTGGGTTTTGAGTTTGAGATTTCGGGGGCGTCAAAGGTGAGCGTTTTGGGCATACCGAGCATACTGGACGGCTGCGAGCCGAAAGACCTTATTATCGAGCTTGCGCGGAACATCGGCGACAACAAGGCTAACCCGATGCCCGAAATACTGGACGATATGTACCACACCTTTGCCTGCAAGGCGGCGATAAAGGCTAACGATATAACGTCCCTGAAAGAGCTTTCGGAAATTGTGAGAACCATACTCACCGACGAGAGGATAAGGTACTGCCCCCACGGCAGACCCGTGATGTTCAAGCTGACAAAACGGGAACTGGAAAAGCAGTTTAAGAGAATAGTTTAAAAAGGAGAGTACATAGCATGAATTTAGTCAAACAGCCGACATTTGAAACCTGCGGACAGGCGTGTATAGCGATGCTTTCGGGAAAGGATATTGATACGGTCATAAAAGATATGAAAACGAACGGTCCGACAAGCATAGGACAGCTTATCGAAATACTTGACAGCTACGGCATAAAACACGCCGAAAGGAACGTCAGAGTGTCAAAGAAAAATCCCGAACCTCACAAGAGGTCTATTCTTACGGTGCACGCCGACGGCGGATATACCCACTGGGTACTGCTGTACGACGGCGTATACTACGACCCCGAATTCGGCGTAATAGAGGGGGAATATCCCCACGGGAAAATCACTTCTTTTCTTGGAATTTACGATGATTAGGCGGAGGTGTTTTGTTGGAAAAAATTCCGGTATTGACGGTATGCGGTCCCACGGCAAGCGGGAAAACCGCTCTCGGCATTGCCCTTGCCAAAGAATACGGCGGGGAAGTGGTTTCGGCGGATTCTATGCAGATATACAAAGGTCTTGACATTGCCACCGCCAAACCCACGGCGGAGGAAATGTCGGGCATACCCCACCACCTTATAAGCGTTGTAAACATAGGGGAAAGCTTCAGCGTGGCGGACTATGTGCGGCTTGCCAAAGAGAAAATTGCCGATATTTACCAAAGGGGCAAGCTGCCCATACTTGTGGGGGGAACGGGGCTGTACATCAATTCCCTTATCGACAATGTGAACTTTGACAGCGCGGACGCCGTGGGCAGCGGCGGGAACGTCCGCAAAAGGCTTGCGGAGGAGGCTGAACGGCTTGGCGCGGAGGCTATGCACAAGCGGCTTGCGGAGGTTGACCCCGAAACGGCGGCTGCCGTACCGCCCCAAAATGCGGTGAGAGTGGTGCGGGCATTGGAGATTTACGAGCTTACGGGAAT
>JAMPDU010000052.1 GCA_023665505.1 Ruminococcus sp. | reverse complement strand
ATGAATAATTAATAATTGTTTTACGCGGTATTATTCTATTCTGATAGAATTGTGTAAAAAACTGTTAATTCTTTTTAATTATTAATTTTTATATAGATTTATTCTACTACAATAGAATAGCGAAAAAATAATTATTAATTTTTTGAAAGGACTTGAGAGAAAATGAAAGCAAAAAAATTTTTGGCGGTAATTATTTCCGTGACAGCGGCGGCGGTTATGCCGTTTGCCGTAAACGCCTATGCGGGCGGGTGCACGGAAGTTTCCGGCAATTCGGCGGTAAAGGAAATTCCCGGGAAATTTGCGGGTTATGCCGTGTACGAAAAATACGGGCTTTTGTACGACGGGGAGAAAGACTGCTACACCTACAACGGCAGCGTGGTGCGGTTTTTCAACGACCCGATTGCAGGTGCGAGTTTTACAAATTTCTTTACGGGAACGGTGGACATCGAGGCGGAATATGACGAAAAAAATAATCTTATCGGCGTTAAGGAGTGCTCAAAGGAGGTGTACGACAGGCATACGAAAAAGCATAAAAATTTATAAAAAATTAAAATTTTACCCACTTATTCTACTGCGATAGAATAAATTTTGAAAGGACTGGTTATTTTGAAAATCAAAGCAAGAAAAATTTTGGCGGCGGTTTTGTCCGCGGCGATGTCGGTAACTCTTTTATCGGCGTGCAAAAAAGACGGCAGCGACGTGACAAACGCAGGCAGCTCCGCAAATCTTTCCGGGACGGTTTACCGCTCGAAAAGCAGCGTTGCGGGCGAATTAAGCGGCGGGGCGGCTGAAACCGCCGACGGGTTCGTACTTCGGGAGGGGAGACTGTACTTCCTCACCTCAAAGTCGGAAAGCTACAACGAAAACGGCGGGTACTACGAAAAGGTTTTTTACAGCTTAAATTCGGTAAATCTTGACGGCACGGATTTGCAAACCGTACCCATTAACAATGGGGAAACTGCGGTCAGCAATTTCGATTTTGACGGCGAGGGGAATGTTGTTTTTATTGAAACAATTTTCCAAGAAAGCGGCGGAGAAACGTCCTCGGATTATGTGCTTAAAAAAATTAAAACAGACGGCACGCCCGTGACGGAAATTGATATTACAAACGCTTTAAACGAACACGCGGCTGAATATTTTTCACCCGAAAGCGTTGCTGTTGACGTGAGCGGAAATATTGTCGTGGACGGCTATTTGCAGTTAATTATTTTGGACAGCGGCGGGAATTTTCTTTTCGATGTAAAATTTAACAACGGCGTGAGAAAGCTCGTTAAATCCTCAAAAGGCGAGGTTTACGCAAGCGCTTACGGCGAGGAAAGTTACTCGGAATTTTACAAAATTAATATGTCCGAAAAAAATATCGGGGAAAATATCGACATCGTTCAGGGGTACGATTTTGACTATGATATTGTGCCGTATAACGGTTACGGAGACGGCGAAAATATTTTTGTTACGGACGGCGACAATTTGTACAATTTCGACCTTGAAAGCGGCGTAAAAAGCGAGGTTTTTAACTACGTTAATTCCGATATAATTTCCCAGGAAATAAGCGAAATTATTCCGATTGACGGGGGGAAATTTATCGGCGTTGGGCAAAGCTATCCCGCGAAAAATTTGCAGATTAGCGAAATTTATCCCGTTGACGCCTCAACAATTCCCGAAAAAACGGAAATAATTGTGGCGGGTTCGGATTATTCCGTAAGTTCGATGATTGAATATCAGGCGGTAAAATTTAATACGGCGAGTGAAAAGTACAGAATTTCCATAAAAAAATACAGCGGCGAGGACTACGTTACAAGGCTTAACGCGGACCTTACGGCGGGGAAAATTCCCGACATTTTGCTGACGGACAATTCCATGCCTTTTGAAAGCTATGCGGCTAAGGGACTGTTTGCGGATTTGTACGAATTTATCGACAGCGACGGCGAAATGAGCCGCGAAGATTTCCTGCCGAATTTGCTGACGGCAATGGAGACGGACGGAAAATTGTATCGGTTTACGGACTCGTTTCAGATTTTTACGGCTATCGGAAAAACCTCAATTTTCGGAAAAGAAATGGGAATTGATTTCGGTAAAATTAATGAAATAATTTCGTCGTATCCCGAGGGTACGGAAATTTTTGCGGGTACGACAAAAGAAGATATTTTACAGCACGCTATGGAGCTTTGCGCCGACGAATTTATCGATTACAAGGCGGGGAAGTGCGATTTTACTTCGGAATATTTTATCGGACTGCTGGAATTTGCCAATAAATTTTTAAACAGCGTTGACATTGACAGCTATTTCAGCGACGGTTTTTGGAGCAGATACGAGACAATGTACGCCGATGAGGAAACGCTTTTGCTGATAATTTATATCACGGATTTTTCCGATATTTTTTATAACGAACGGCAGCTTTTCGGCGAGGAGGTTACGGCGGTTGGATTTCCCACGCTTAACGGCACGGGCGCGGCTTTTGATGTAAGCGGCGGGTTTTCGGTTTCCGCAAAATCGGAAAATCAAGAGGGCGCTTGGGAGTTCCTGCGGAGGCTGCTGACGGAGGATTATCAGGACGGCACGGAACAGCTGCCCGTAAGGGTTTCCTCATTAAAAAAGAAAGCCGAAAAGGATATGAAAGAATTCGACCCAAACGCCACGAGAATTACCACAATCGGGTCAATGGCTCTCGGCACGTCGGGCTTTATGATCGAGGGTACGCCAACTCGGGCGGACGTTGACAAAACCATGGAAATAATTAATTCCACGGCGCAGATTTGCAGGAATAATTACACAATTTTCACAATAATTTCCGAAGAGGCGGGGGCGTATTTTTCCGGCGCAAAAACGGCGCAGTCGACGGCTGAAATGATACAGAACCGCGTGCAGAATTATCTTGACGAAAATCGGTAATTTAAATAAAAATTTAAATATAGTTTACGGTTTCTTATTTACGGTTTCTTTAGGATTATTCCTATTGAAATATAAATTCCTAATCTTGCGGGGTCGCCCCGCGGCGTGAGTCACCCCCAAAGTTAAAAATTATTATAATTTACTTTGTCAAGCCCCCTCAAGGGGGCGGGTGAATTAATCGGTTTCTTTAGGAGATTTCTCCTATTGAAATATAAATTCCTAATCTTCCTTAAAAGTCCCCGAAGAGTAAAATTTTCGGGGATTTTTATTTTGCGTTTTTTGCATAAAATATTGACAATTTTTTTATTGTGTGATATAATATTTTTTAAGGAATATTTTGGCGTAATTTAATATATTTTTTTGCGCATAATAATATTAATTTTAATTTGAAAGGAATTTCACAAAATGGAAAAAATAGCTTTTTTCGATACAAAACCTTACGACAAAATTTGGTTCGACAAACTCAACGCCGATTACACAATTAAATATATCGAGTCCAAGCTCACCCCCGACACGGTGTACGCCGCAAAGGGCTGCAAGGTTGTTGTGGCGTTCGTCAACGACACGGTTTCGGCAGAGACAATCGACGAGCTTTGCGCTATCGGCGTGAAACTTATCGCGATGCGCTGCGCGGGGTACAACAACGTCGATTTGAAGTACGCGAAAGATAAAATCGACGTGGTTCGCGTTCCCGTTTACTCGCCCTACGCCGTTGCCGAGCACACAATGGCGCTGCTTTTGGCGGTGAACAGGAAAATTCCCCGGGCGTTTATCCGTACCCGCGACTTCAATTTCAGCCTTAACGGACTGACAGGTTTCGACCTCCACGGCAAGACCGCCGGGGTTATCGGCACGGGTCAAATCGGCAGAATTTTTATTGACATCTGCAAAGGTTTCGGCATGAACGTTATTGCGTACGACCCGTACCCCGCCGAGGGTTACGGCATCGAGTACGTCCCCCTCGACAAACTTTTGGCGGAAAGCGACGTTATTTCTCTGCACTGCCCGCTGACCTCGTCGACGCGGTATATTATTAACGAGGCGAGCCTCGCGAAAGTCAAGGAGGGCGTGATAATTCTCAATACGTCGAGGGGGCAGCTTATCGACAGCGACGCGCTTTTGCAGGCGTTAAAGGACAAGCGCGTGGGCGGCGCCGGTCTGGACGTTTACGAGGAGGAAACCGATATGTTTTTTGAGGACTATTCGGGCTCGGTTATTCAGGACGACGTTTTGGCGCTGCTTGTTACAATGCCAAACGTGATAATAACGTCCCACCAGGCGTTTTTGACGAACGAGGCTTTGCAGAAAATCGCCGAGGTGACGTTATTTAATATTAAGCAGTTTTTTGACGGAGAGGCTTTGCAGAATGCGGTGGTTTACCAACCGCGTCAAAAGTAAATTATTATACCGCGGAAAAATTCCGCGGTACTTTTTTTATGAAACTGTTTAAATTAATATTTAATTTAATAAATATTTAAATAATATTTAAATAAAAATTTAAATACACTATTGACAAACGCAGTTCGATATGCTATAATCTGTTTAAATTAATATTTAAATAGTTTGGAGGAACAATATGAGCTTTGAAAATACTTTCGGCGCGATTGCCGACCCCGTAAGGCGGGAAATTCTTTCCGTACTGAAAAACGGCAAACTTTCCGCGGGGGAAATATCTTCCCATTTCGATATGACGGCGGCGGCGGTTTCTTACCATTTGAACGTCCTTAAAAAGGCGGATTTGGTTTCGGAAAGCCGTTACAAAAATTTTATTTATTACGAGCTTAACACCACGGTTCTTGACGAAATTATTTTATGGATAGAGGATTTGAAAGAAAGTTCAAAAGACGAAAAAAACGTACCGAAAAAAATGAGTAAAAAATTGCGGAGAGAGGTGCAAAAATGAAAAATAAACTGCTAAAAATAATTATGTTCGCAACCGCTTTAATTCCCGCGTCAGCGGCGTTTGCTGCACTTCCGTTCCTGCCGGAAAAAATCCCCGCGCACTTTGATTTCAATATGAATATCGACCGTTGGGGCAGCAAGTACGAAAGCCTGATAATGCCCGCCGCAGCAATACTTACGGCGGCGTTTATGTACGGAATGTCCCGCTTTTCCTCAAAGAGCGAAAACGGTGAAAACAACGAAAAAGTAATGCTTATCAGCGGAATTGCAATAAATATTCTTTTTGCGGCAATGACCGTGTGTTCTCTCGCGATTAGCTTTAACGCGGAAAACGGCGTAAAAATAAACGGCGTAATGTTAGTGAAATTTATTTTTATTTCCTTGGGAATTGTGCTTGCAATTGTGGGAAATTTTATGCCGAAATGCAGGATTAATTCCGTTGTGGGTCTGCGGACAAAATGGAGTACGGCAAACGAGAACGTTTGGTTTAAATGCCAGCGTTTCGGCGGCGTGCTGTATGTATCCTGCGGGATTTTGATGATAGTTTTTTCCGCTTTTTTTAATAATATAACGGCAATATTTTCGGCGAATATTATTATTTCAATTTTAATTTTAATAGGTTCGTTTTGGGGCAGTAAAATTATTTACGGCAGGCTGAGCGGTAAAAAATAAAAAACGAAAATGCGGCAGTCTGTCAGCCGAGACTGAAGATATTATTTTTTAAATTAAAATTACCGAAAACCTCTTGATTTTTCAGAAAAAATATTGTATAATTTTATAGTGTATTTTTGCTGTAGCCTTATATTAACATTTTTCCCATTTTCTAACATTTTCGCATAATCATACCTTAAATCCCGGTTAAAATAACCGAATTTTTCCCCAATTCATTAAAAAGACTTGACTTTTTTTACAGAATATTATAAAATTATAATAGGCAGATTTACCCACGGCGTTTCGTGAACGGAATGTCCGTAATCTTTTGTTAAGAGAGGACTTTTTATGAAGTATAAGATTCTTGTAAACGGAAATAATACCGCGCTTATCATGGATTTTATCCAGCACACCGACACGTTTTTCAAATCCCTCAGCACAACCGCCTGCTGGCAGGACGTGGTGGGGCACTTCGAGCTTTTTCAGCCCGACGCCTACGTCTGCTTTGTAAATTCCGAGTACAGCAGCATTCTCCCCCAGCTGAGCAGCCTGAAAAACGACAAGGCGTACAACGGAGCAAGCGTTTTCCTCATCTGCGACGCCGATACATACGACGAAATAGAAAAAAATCCCATTCTTAAAGCGGACGCCGACCTGCTCATACGCCGCCCCATTACCGTGGATAACCTCATTCTGCGTATAACCCGCTACTTCGACGAGCTTAAAGAGGCAAAGGAAAAAGCCCTCGCCGAGGAAGAGGCGAGAAAAGCCGCTATCGAGGCGAAAGCCGCCGAGGTCATCGCCAAGGAAAAAGAGGCGGAAGAGGCAGCCGTAGCCGCAGCCGTCGCCGCCAAAAAGCAGGAACAGGCGGAGCGGAAAAACCGGGGCAAAAAGCATATCCTCGTTGTGGACGACGACCGCATCGTGCTTAAAATGCTGAAAACCGCCCTCAGCGACGACTACGACGTCACCACCATGGTGAACGGTCTTGTTGCGGAAAAATTCCTGGAGTCCAAAGACGTGGATATGGTTATTTTGGACTACGAAATGCCCATCGAAACAGGCGCGGACGTGTTCCGCAAAATAAAGGCGAACCCAAGAATTGCCAATACCCCCGTGTGTTTCCTGACAGGCGTTTCCGACCGTGAAAAAATCATGGAGGTAATGTCCCTGAAACCCCACGGCTACCTGCTTAAGCCAATCGACATGGATATGCTTATGTCCACCATAAGCAATTTAACCGATTAGCGGCAAGAAATTTATAGTAATCCTACAGAATAATAATTATATTTGCGAAAAAAATTTACTGTAGGGCGGGGGCTTGCTCCCGCCTGACGCAGTAATTTCTGTAAGAGGCGGCAGCAGAGCCACCGCCCTACAATACAAAATGCGTTATTTTATTGTTTTGCTATAATAGCAACTTTTGAATTTTTTATTAAGGAGTTGTGAAAAATGGATAACGAAGATATTTACATAACCGATTTGGTGGACGCCGACGTCCTCCAGCAAATACAGAACGCTTTTTCCTATATGACGGGCATGGCTGCCCTTACCGCCGACAGCAAAGGCGTACCCATTACCGAGGGCACCAATTTTACGGACTTCTGCAACAAGTACACCCGCAACAGCGAGCTGGGCAGAAAAAGGTGCGAAAAATGCGACAAAAACGGCGCGGAGCTTACCCTCGCAAAGGGCGGCTCCTGTTCCTATTACTGCCACGCGGGGCTTATGGACTTCGCCGCCCCCATTATGGCAAACGGCGAAATGGTGGGCAGCTTTATCGGCGGACAGGTTCTCACCGAGCCGCCCGACCTTGACAAGGTAAGAGCCACGGCGGTAGAACTGGGCATAGACCCCGACAAGTACGTTGAGGCGATAAAAAAAGTCCCCATAGTCAGCAGAGAGCGCCTGGAGGAGTCCTCCTACGCGCTGTACATCTTCGCCTCGGCGCTTTCAAACATCGCCTACAAAGGCTACGCCATGTACAAAAACAACATCGAGATAGAAAAAGCCTCCAACATGAAGTCGGACTTTTTGGCAAACATGTCCCACGAAATCCGAACCCCCATGAACGCGGTACTGGGTCTTGCGGACTTGGCTCTCCGGGAGGAAATGTCCCTCGCCGCCCGTGAGTACATACACCAAATAAAAGCCTCCAGCAAGAACCTGCTTGTCATCATCAACGATATTCTGGACTTCTCCAAAATCGAGTCGGGCAAAATGGATATTGTGGAAACCGAGTACGAACCCCTCTCCCTCATAAACGACCTGACAAGCATCGTCAACAGCCGTATCGGCACAAAGGATATTGAATTCACCATGGACATCGCCCCCAACCTGCCTCAAAGCCTGTACGGCGACAGCGTAAGGGTACACCAGATAATTTTGAACCTACTGACCAACGCGGTAAAATTTACCAATCAAGGCGAGGTGCACCTTAAAATCGACTTTGAAACAAACGACGACACCGCCGTTATGAAAGTCGCCATAAGCGACACCGGCATAGGCATCAAGCAGGAAGATATGAACAAGCTCTTCAATTCCTTTCAGCAGGTGGACAGCAAGCGCAACCGCAACATCGAGGGCACGGGCTTGGGTCTGGCAATTTCCCGCCAGCTCCTCACCCTTATGGGCGGAGAAATTTCCTTGGAAAGCGAGTACGAAAAGGGAACGACCTTCACCTTTACCGTCCCGCAGAAAATCATCGACGAAACCCCTATCGTCCCCAAACTCGAAAAATCCTTCAAAACCGCAATCCTCGTTGAAAACGAATACGTCAAAAAACAGCTTGTCAAGGATTTGGAATGGATCGGCGTTACCGACTGCACCGACCTTTCCGGCGACGGCTACACCGAGGGCATGCAGTTCGACTACCTTATCGTCGAAAAAGTCTTTTTCAACCAAACCGTGCAGGACAGCATAAGAAACAACCCGAATGTCCGGTGCCTCGTCCTCGCCGATTACGACAGCATCGACGCTATCGACATTCCCAACGTGCGGATTATCTGCAAACCCGTCTACTCCCTGAGCCTCTACAACGCAATGGGCATACAGGAGATAAATATGTCCGACGGCGTCTCCGAAAACGACGGCTTTTCCTTTGTCGCCCCCGAGGCGCATATTCTCGTTGTTGACGACAACTCCGTCAACCTCACCGTCGCCAAAGGTCTCCTTGAGCCAATCAATATGCAGGTGGACTTAGCCGCCAGCGCCGCCGAGGCTATCGAGAAAATTCACTACACCAAATACGACCTGATTTTTATGGACCACATGATGCCCGAGGTTGACGGCGTTGAGGCAACACATATTATAAGACGGCTTGTACCCAGCTACAACGACGTGCCCATTATCGCCCTCACCGCCAACGCCATCGGCGGCGCGCGTGAAATGTTCCTGAAAGAGGGCATGAACGACTTTGTTGCAAAGCCTATCGACGTTAAGGACGCCGTTTCAAAGCTCCGCAAATGGCTGCCCAAGGAAAAAATCCTCCCCGTTGACAAACTTGACGCGCCCGTTAAAAAACCCACCGATTCCGAGGTTGAATCCCGGCTTGCCGAAAAACTCAAAAACGTCGGCGAGCTAAGCGTTGAAGAGGCAATATCGCGGCTGGGCAGCGAAAAGCTGTTCCTGTCGGTACTTAAAGAATATTTCGCCGCAATCGGCAAAAAGTACAACGCCATTCTCGACCATAAGCGGGCTGAACAGTGGCGTGACTACACCATTGAAGTCCACGCCCTGAAAAGCACCTCCCGCCAAATCGGCGCGAACCGTATCTCCGAGCTTGCCGCCGAAATGGAAAAAGCCGGCAACGACGGCAACATCGCCCTTATCAACGAAAAAACCGACGCCATGCTCGAGGAGTACCTGCGGCTGAAAGACGTGCTGAAACCGTTCTTTACCGACATTCCCGAAGAGGAGGAGCACTTCGCCCAGTTCGAGGAAATAATGAGCCTGCTTGAAAAAATGCAGGCTGCGCTGGACGCTTTCGACACCCTCCAAATCGACGAGGTTGTTGAGGAAATGTCCCGTTTCAGATATTCCGACGAAAACGAGGATTTCTTTGAACGCATGAAAAAAGCCGCCGAGGAAAGCGACATCGACGAGTGCCTTAAAATCGTGGACGACTGGGGCGTGCACCTTGTAAATTCAGGCAACGACGACGATATGTCCCTGCACCTGCTCGACGACTTGCAAGCGGCTTTGGACAATTACGACACCCTCGAGGTTGACGCCGTTATCGAAAAAATGGCGCAGAACCGTTACCGCGGCATAAATCAGGTGTACTTCGGTCAGCTGCAATCCGCCGCCGAAACAGGGGACATCGACCTATGCGCCAAAATCGCCGAAGACTGGAGCAAAGCTATCGCTGACGTATACTAAACTTAAGTTACAAAAACTAAACCCTCGGTTTAATAAATGAACCGAGGGTTTTATTTTATTCTGTACTCACATTCCGATAAATAAACTCAAAGTTTACTTATTGTACCGTCATTCCAAAATTCCTTTTTTCAAAGACCCCACAAACTCTCCCACATGAGGAACGCTTTCTCTTCCGTACTGCGCCACGATTTTCACAACCGCGCTGCCCACAATAACCCCGTCGCAGTAAGTACTCATCTTCTTAGCCTGCTCGGGGTCGGAAATCCCAAACCCCACCATAGCGGGGACTTTGCAGCTCTTCCTAATCTCCCCGAAAAACTCCTCAAAGTTCGTGGTAAACTTGCTCCTCGTCCCCGTAACCCCCGTTGAGGAAACGCAGTACAGGAAACCTTTCGCGTCCCCCGCAATATCCGCAATCCGTTGGTGCGAGGTAGGCGCAACAAGGCTTATGGAAAGAATTCCGTTCTCCTCCGCGTAAGGCTGTAACTCCCCCCGCTCCTCATAAGGCAAGTCGGGGACAATCACCCCGTCAACGCCTTTCTCGCGGCAAAGCGAGAAAAACCGTTCCGTCCCAAACCGAAAAATCGTGTTGACATACATCATAAGTATAAGGGGTTTCTCCGTCTTTCCGCGGAGACGTCCCACCATATCAAAAATCTGCGAAAGGTTCGTCCCCTTTGCAAGCGACCGCAAACTCGCCGCCTGAATGGTCTTTCCCTCCGCCACGGGGTCTGAAAAGGGCACGCCAATCTCCACAACGTCAGACCCTTTGTCAAACATTTCCAGCACAAGTTTTTCGGTGGTTTCAATATCGGGGTCGCCCGCCGTAACGAACGTAATCAACGCCTTTTCGCCTTTATTTTTCAGCTCCTCAAGAGCCGTCTCAATCCTGTTCATAGCAGTCTCCTTTACGAATTAACAATATTTTTCCCTCTGTACCGCGCAATGGAGTACACGTCCTTGTCCCCCCGCCCCGAAAGGTTAATTACCATAATTTGGTCTTTACCCATTTTTGGGGCAATCTTCAACGCCGCCGCAACCGCGTGCGCCGACTCAATGGCGGGAATAATTCCCTCCGTTTTTGAAAGGTACTCAAACGCGCAAACCGCCTCCTCGTCGGTTATGGGGACGTACTCCGCCCGCCCCTTTTTGTGGAGCATAGCGTGTTCCGGACCTATCCCCGGGTAGTCCAGTCCCGCCGAAATCGAGTACACAGGGTCGATCTGCCCGTACTCGTTTTGCAGGAACAGCGACTTCATACCGTGAAAAATCCCCATAGTACCCTTCGCCGCCGTAGCCGCGTGCTTGCCCGTTTCCACGCCCAGACCCGCCGCTTCCGCGCCCACAAGTCGGACATTCTCGTCCCCGATAAAATCATAGAACGCCCCCATAGCGTTAGACCCGCCCCCAACGCACGCCACAACGCAGTCGGGCAGCCTGCCTTCTTTTTCCATTAACTGGGAACGGATTTCCTCGGAAATAATCTTCTGAAAATCCCTCACCATAGCAGGGTAGGGGTGAGGACCCATAACCGAACCAATGCAGTAAAACGTGGTGTTGACGTTCTCCGCCCAGTCCCGCATAGCCGCGTTAATAGCGTCTTTCAGCGTTGAAGTACCCTCCTCCACCGAAATAACGCTCGCCCCCAGCAGCTCCATTCTGTACACATTCAGCGACTGCCGCTCCACGTCCTCCGCGCCCATATAGACCTGGCACTCCATTCCGAAAAGCGCGCACGCCGTAGCCGTAGCAACCCCGTGCTGACCCGCCCCCGTCTCCGCAATAATCCGCGTTTTGCCCATTCGCTTGGCAAGCAAAATCTGCCCCAGCACGTTGTTTATCTTGTGGGAACCCGTGTGGTTCAAATCCTCCCGCTTGATGTAAATCCTCGCGCCGCCCAAATCCTCCGTCATCTTTTCGGCGTAGTACAGCATAGACGGTCTCCCCGCATAGTCCCGGTACAGCGCCGCCAGCTCTTTTGTAAACTCGGGGTCGTCCCTGTATTTTTCGTACGCCGCGTCAAGCTCGTTCACCGCGTTCATAACCGTCTCGGGGACGTACTGTCCGCCGAAATCGCCGAAACGTCCTTTTTTCTCACTCATTTGGAAAATCCTCCCTTAAAATTCTCATAATATTTTTCATTTTCCGCAAATCCTTGACCCCCTCCGTCTCAATGCCGCTGCTGACGTCAATCCCGTAGGGCGTAACCTCCCGCAGAATTTCCGCAAGATTATCCCCGTCAATGCCCCCCGCGATAAAAAACGGCTTTTCGATTTTGGCGGACTTCACAACACCCGTGTCGATACGCTTTCCCGTCCCGCCGTACTCCCCCTCCGCAAAACTGTCAATCAGCACCTTGTCAATGCTGTTCCACAGATATTTTTCAATATCTTTCGGACTTCTCGCCCGCACCGCTTTCCAAATCTCGCAGTCCGTTTTTTCGGAATAAAACAACGCCGTGGAAAAATCTTCCTCCCCGTGCAGCTGAATAACGTCCAACCGTTCCGCCAATTCAAGAATTTTTTTGGGACTTTCATTTACAAAAACTCCCACTTTCTTGATATTTTTGTCAACTTTTTCCGACAATTTCAAAAACTCCTCTGCGGAAACCGACCTCTTAAACCCGTCCGACAAAATAAACCCCACATAATCGGGACGGCACTCATTGGCGTACTCAATATCCCGAACCCGCCTCATACCGCAAAATTTCACCGCAATCATATCAAGCTCCTCAACTCTTTTACAGAATTTTCCACACTTCCGCTCCTCATAAGCGTTTCGCCTATCAGAACCGCGTTCGCCCCGCAGTCCGCCAAAAACTTCATATCCTCGGCGGTTTTTATGCCGCTTTCCGCCACGATTATTCCGCCTTTCGGAACAAGTTCAGACAACCGTTTAGTTGTTTCCAAGGTGACCGAAAAATCTTTCAAATTTCGGTTATTTATCCCGAAAATCGTACACCCCGCCTCAATCACGGACTGCAACTCCTCCTCATTGTGACTTTCGGCAAGCACGTCCATTCCGAGACTTTCCGCAAGCTGACGGTACTCTGACAACCGTTCGGTTGTCAGTATCGCCGCAATCAGCAAAACCGCGTCCGCCCCCATAGCCTTCGCCTCGTAAATCTGATACGGGTCGATAATAAAATCCTTCCGTATCATCGGTATATCCACGGTTTGACGGACTTCCTTAAAGTACTCGGCAGACCCTTTAAAATAGTACTCCTCCGTAAGGCAGGAAACCGCCGCCGCCCCCGCCTTTTCGTAAGCCGCCGCCTGTTCCGCGGGGCGAAAATCTTCGCAAATCACACCCTTTGAGGGGGACGCCTTTTTCACCTCCGCAATAATGGCAGGGGAGGGGAACGAAATCAAAGCCTTTTTAAAGCTGCGCCCCGTGTCGGTTTTCGCCGCCTGTTCCGCAATTTCCCGCACCTCGTTCGGGGGGACGTTCGCCATATCCCGCGCCAGCTGTTCTTTCCGCCTTTCGGCAATATCGTCAAGTATCATAACTACCTCACCCTATTGGTAAATTCTTTCATTTTTTCAAATTTCTGTAAAGCCTTTCCGCTGTCGATTGACTCCCTCGCCATCTCAATACCCTCCTCGATTGAGGAGGCAGCCCCCGTGCAGTAAATGGCGCACCCCGCGTTCATCAGCACAATGTCCCGTTTCGCGCCTCGCTCCTCGCCCTTGAGAATACTCAAAGTAATCTTCGCGTTGTCGTCGGGAGTACCCCCCACAATTTCCGATTTGGGGGAAATCTTAATTCCGTAGTCCTCGGGATTGATTTCGTACTTGATAAGCCGCTTGCCCCGCAGCTCGCAAACCGTGGTAATTCCCGAAACGGAAATCTCGTCCAGTCCCCCGCCGTACACAATCATCGCGCCCTTAACGCCCAAATTCATAAGCACCTTAGCCATAACCTCCAGCAGCTTTTCGTCGTACACACCCAAAAGAATGTAATCCGACAGCGCAGGGTTCGCAAGAGGTCCCAAAATGTTGAACACCGTCCGCACGCCCATTTCCCGCCGCGCAGGACCCACAAACCGCATAGCCTTGTGGAACGACTGGGCGAACAGGAACGCGATACCCGTCTCTTTCATGCAAGCCGCCGCCATAGCGGGCGTTAAGTTGAGCTTAACCCCAAGGGACTCCAGTACGTCCGCCGCGCCGCTTTTGCTTGAAACGCTGCGGTTACCGTGTTTCGCAACGGTAAGCCCCGCCCCCGCGATTACAAACGACGAGGTTGTGGAAATGTTGAACGTGTTCGCCACGTCGCCCCCCGTGCCCACAATGTCCACCGCCGACTTCGCCGCCGGGACAACGCTGGCTTTTTTCCGCATAATCCGCGCAAACCCCGTTATTTCCTCGGTAGTCTCCCCCTTGCACCGCAAAGCCATAAGCAGCGCGGCAATCTGCGCGTCCGTCGCCCCGTCGGACATAATAATATTCATAGCGTTCTCCGCGTCCTCGATAGACAGGTCTTTCCCGTCCGCCGCCAACGCGATGTACTTTTTAAGAGCGGTACGCTTTTCACGGGGCATCGAAACAACCTCTCTGTCCGCGCTTTTTATCCCCGCCACGTCGCACAAAAACGCCGAAATTATAGCCGAGCCGTACTCCGTAAGAATTGACTCCGGGTGGAACTGCACCCCGTAAGTCGGGTGCTGCTTGTGCCGCACCGCCATAATCTGCCCGTCCCCGTCGGTGGCGATAACGTTAATGCAAGTCGGTATGGAAATCGAATCCACCACCAGCGAATGATACCGCGCCGCAGGAATTTTCTCGGGCATATCCGCAAACAGAGGGCAGCCCGTATTTACGGAAATCTCCGTTGATTTTCCGTGCATAGGCACTTTCGCGTGAATGATTTTCCCCCCGAACGCCTCGGCGATAGCCTGATGCCCCAGACAAATTCCAAGAATTGGAATTTCCCCGCTGAACCTTTTAATCGCCTCCACGGAAATCCCCGCCTCGGCAGGATACCCCGGACCGGGGGAAATAATCAAAGCCTCCGGTTTCATTTCCGCAATCTCATCAAGTGTAATCTCGTCGTTCCGAACCACCTTAATATCGGGGTAAATCGTACCTATAAGCTGATATAAATTATACGTAAAGCTGTCGTAATTATCAATCATCAAAATCATTTTTTTCAACTCCTTTACAGCTGCGCCGCCTCGGCAATGGCATTTATTACCGCCAAAGCCTTGTTACGCGTTTCCTCGTATTCCTTTTCGGGAACGCTGTCGTACACAATTCCCGCACCCGCCTGAACATAAGCCTTTCCGTTCCTGAAAAGCACCGTCCTTATGGCTATACAAGTGTCTATATTTCCGCTGAAAGCAAGGTAGCCAACCGTTCCGCCGTAAAGCCCCCGCTTTTTGTTTTCAAGCTCGTCGATAATTTCCATTGCCCGAACCTTAGGCGCGCCCGAAAGCGTACCCGCAGGCAGCACCGACATCAGCGCGTCTAAAGCGGTCTTGCCCTCCGCAAGCTGACCCTGCACGTCCGAAACAAGGTGCATAACCTTCGAGTACCGCTCCACCCGCATAAAATCGGTAACGTTCACCGTCCCGAAACCGCAGACCTTGCCCACGTCGTTTCTGCCCAAATCCACCAGCATGGTGTGCTCCGCCCGTTCTTTCGGGTCGTTGAGCAGTTTCTGCTCGAAAGCCTTGTCCTCGGCGTCGTCCTTGCCCCTGCCGATAGTGCCCGCAATGGGCTTTGTGACAACCGCCCCGTCGGTGACGTTCACCAGCATTTCCGGCGACGCCCCCGCAATGCAGTAATTTTCGTGGTCGAAGTAGTACAAATAGGGTGACGGGTTAGTCGCCCGCAGCATTCTGTACACATCGAACGGCGCGGGCGGGTCATCCACCTCAAACCGCTGCGACAGCACCACTTGACTGATGTCGCCGTCAATAATATGCTCTTTGGCAGTTTCTACCATTTTAATGTACTCTTCTTTAGTAACGTTTGAGCTGACCTTTATTTCGCCCCCCTTGCCGCCTGTCTGGGGTACAGCCCCCGCCTCCGCAAGGATTTTCCCAATCATTGCGGAACGCTCGAGGCACTCCTCATACCGCCTGTCCGCGTCCTCGCCCTCGTTGATGTTGAGAATAATCACCGCCTTGTTTGCAAGGTGGTCGTACGCCACAATCTCGTCGTACAGGAACATATTGGCGTCGGGCATCTGCAAATCGTCTTCGGGGACGTTCACCAGCTTTTTCTCAAACCGCCGCACCGTGTCGTACCCGAAATACCCGATAAGTCCCCCCGTCAGCTTAGGTCTGTTCAGGAACACGGGGGAAGTCCTCTTGCTCAAAATGCCGTTAAAAAGCTCAATAGGGTTGGGGCAATCCATTTTTTGGGACTTTCCGCCCTCGATAATTTCCGCCTTGTCCCCGAAAATTTTAACCTCCATTTTAGGGTTGATACCTATAAAAGAGTACCGTCCCCACTGGTCGGAATTGTCAACGCTTTCCAAAATAAAACAGTTGTCGAACCGCTCCTTTAACGCGGCAAACAGCCCCACGGGGGTGCAGCTGTCAATAAGCGTCTCGTAAAAAACAGGGACGGTTTTGTAGCTTAAAAGCAAATTTTTAACGTCCTCTTTAGCAGGGTAAAGCATATTAAAACTCCTCTCTGAAATAAAAAAGTCCCCCGTCCGACGCGCCGATTTTTCGGCTGTCGGGACGAAAGACCTCGCGGTGCCACCCGATTTCGCGGAACAAAAAAGTCCGCCTCGTTGGATACAAAGCAGACGAAATTACTTAAAATACTTAAAAAGCCGTTCAAGTACGCCGCCTTTGCAGTTATACCCTATCCACTAACGCAGGAAATCGGCGCAGACTACTAAACGTCTGAACGTTTTTTGCCCTTGCTCCTCACAAACCCATTCGCAGATACCGTTATGACCCGCGCTCACACCGACGGCAGGCTCTCTGATTCATCGTCATATCTGTTACTTGCTTTTGCTCACAGGATTTATTTTATTAAATTGATACTGTAATTATACAACGCCGTCCTCAAAAAGTCAATAGTCATTCTGCACAATTTTAACGTGCAACTTTGTACAAAACATAAAATCCCGTTAAATTTTTAACACAAATGTTTCACGTGAAACAATTTCGTTAAGAATTTAACAATCTTTTTTTCCGCGTACAACGGCAAATTTTCCGCAAAAATTCACGAAAAAATTTTTAAAAAAGCAGAACATTTTTTTGCAATTTTAATCAATTTTTCCGCAAAATTCGGCAAAACCACGTTACAATTTTGTATTTATATTATGTACAAATCATGTACACACCCTAATATTTAACAAATTATGTAAACTATTGGTTTTCGCCCTTGCGCTGTTTTCTGTAATCGAAATTCACTTCTTTTTTGTACTTCTGCTTAGCCTCAAACATACGCTCATCCGCGATTGCGACGGGCTTTTCGATACTTTCGTACTCCTCCGGGCTGCCGAAAAACGCCCCGATGCTCACGCTTATGGAGTAAGGCTTGTCGGCGGTTTCGTTCACCTTTTTAAGGTACTGCCTAATCCCCTCGGAATAGCCCTCAACCACGCTCTCATCGGACTTTGTGCCACCTGCCATAACATATTCGTCCCCGCCTATCCTAAAGCAGGACATACCTATTCCGCTGGCGGCTTTAAACGCCTCCGCCACCGATTTTATGGCAAAATCCCCCTCGCTGTGCCCGAAAGTGTCGTTTATGTACTTCAGGTTATTCATATCCCCCAAAATTACCACAAGGTTCTCGCCGCTGTCCTTTACGCAGCGCAGGATTTCCTCGGTGTAAAGGTTAAAGCCGTTACGGTTGTAAATGCCCGTCAGCAGGTCGGTTACGGCGTTTTCCTCCATTTTTTTGTTGAGATACATAAGATTTCTCTGCCGCCGCAAACTCTCCAGCGACACGCAGACGTACTTCGCCCACTGCCGATAGCAGGCGGGGTAAGCCGCGGGAGTGTCGTCCCCGTAAGAAAACACCGAGTACCCGAAACAACGCTTGTTGAAGTGTATGGGGTTAAAGTAGAACGCCGTCGGCTTGGGTCTGCGCTCGTAAAGGGCGGGGAGCATTTCCGCCAAATCAAAAGTATAGTCGGTATTCACCTTTGTTTGGGTGTCGACGCCCATTTTCCGCAGGGGCATATACATTGTTTTTGAGTACCCCTCTTCCCGGTACTGCCTGTTAAGGTCGGTTTCTCCCAAATTATCCCAGTCGTCGCAAAGGGCGAGGCAGAATACGGTTTCCTTGCCGATATAGAACGTAAACCAAGCAAGGGTGTGCATATATTTTTCCAAATCTTTCTCGGAAATAAGCGCCTCCAGCATAAAGTTATAGGAGGAATTAAAGTCGCCCATGGCGTCGTCGTCCTGCCAGGATTTAAGCCGTTTGCGCATTTCCTCGGCGGCGTTTACGGAGCAGCCGCAGCTTTTGCCTATCATAATATCCGCGCCGCAGGGGTCGTCGACGAACTTAGTACCGGTTATAAGGCAGTGCATAAGCCGCGCCGCCCGTCTGCCGGTGTCGTCGGCGGGAATGTCGGAGGAAGTTATGCCCGGTACGTAATTTATGCCCGCCTCGATAGAGTCGTACCCCGTAACGGCAACGTCCTCGGGGACTTTGTAGCCGTGGGCTTTCAGCGCCTCGCAGACGCTTATCGCCATTGTGTCGCTGGCGCAGGCTATGGCTTGGGGCATGGGTCTGCCGTCCTCCATAAGGGCTTTAACCACGTTTTCGCCCTCGTGGTACCAAAAATCGCCGTAAAAGACCCTGCTCCTGTCGATTGGTATACCGTGCTCAATCAGCGCCTCGTAGTACCCCGTAAGCCTGTTGGTGGAGTGGAGATGCCCCTTAATGCCCGTCATAAAGGCGATGTCGGTAAGCTTGTGCACTTCTATAAGGTGGGAGACTATTTTTTTAATATTCTGAATATCGTCGGTAAAAATGCTTGTAAACGGGTCGCTTTCGATGTCCACGGTGATGACGGGTTTTTTGAAATTTTTAACAATTTCCGCCTCGATTTTCCTGTCGGCGTCGTCCACCCGCAGGGTATCGGGGACGAAGATAATTCCGTCCAGAACGGAATAATTTATCATTGAAAAGAGGTTAAGCTCGCCGTCGTACCAATCCTGGGAATTTTTGTCTTTTGTAAAGGTGGAAAACACCGCCGCGTCATAATTCAGCGAAAACGCCTCTTTCAGCAAGCCGTTCAGCAGCTTAGCCTGATAGGGCGCGTCGGGCTGACCCACAATTACACCCAGCAGTTTGCGGAATTTTTTCACCTGAAATACCTCCCCAAAGTAATAATTACATACATTATATCATATTTTTGTTAATTTGTCACTACATTTTTAAAAAATATTTGTACATTTTTTTCACTTTTTTATGTGCAATATTTACAGCAGGTCAAAAAAGCGTTTATTCGGCGACGGTTATGGTAAATTTTCTCAAAACCGCACCGTTGTCCTTTCGTGAGACGGAGATTTCCGCCGTACCCGCCCGTACCTCGCTTAAAGGAAAGCTCACGCTGAAAGAGCCGCTGTTCCGCAGGTTTTCGTACTCGGCGGAGAATTCGTTTCCGCTTTCGTCCGTTAAAGTAACGGTTAAGTCCACAGGGGGAGACTGAGCCTCCGTCCCCGCGGTGCAGTAGACCGTGAGGGTATCGGTTTTGCGGAAAACGGCGGTGCAGTAGCCGTTCGCCGAGGTATAGCCGTCGGCGTACCAGATTTCGGAAATTTTCCTTGCAGCCGCGGTTTTGTGGGAGGAGCTGTCCCGATAGTTGCCCAGCATGGAAAAAATTGACTTTGCCGAGGCGGGGTCGTCCTCCTCGAGGCTTTTCGCCAATTCGTAACGGGCGAGGTAGAGCTGTCCCCCTGCGTCTTTGTAGCTTGCGGCGTTTCGGAACATTGCCGCGGCGGCGGCGAAATCGCCGTTCTCAAAGCGCTGTACGCCGTACTCATAGGCGTTTTGCAGGTACAGCTCCCGGGAATTTTCGTATTCCCCGAGGAAGTAAAAGCCCCTTGCCGTCTCCTCGGACGCGCCGTTTTTTTCGTACTCCGCGAGGTAAAATTCATAGGTGCACTCTTCGGCGAGGGCGGCGGAATTTTTGTAGTCCCCAAGCCTGTAGAAAACGTCCGCCGCGGTCTTGAAAACGCCGTCTGTACGGGCTTTGTCCGCGCCGAGGTATAAATATTCCTCCGCAAGTCCGTCCCCGCAGTATTTTTCCGCAAGCTCGGCGGCGGTGAAGTAATCGCCCTCGGCGGCGTATTTTGCGGCGCGGTCGGCTGCTGCGGTTTCGGCAAGGTCGCTTTTTCCCGCCGCGCTGTAGACCGACATCGCCGCCTCGAATTCGCCGTTTTCCATGTAGTTTTCGGCGATTTTCAGCATACATTCCTGCACCAGCGCGTCGGAATTTTCGTAGCCGTCAAGGCTTGTGAAAGCGTCCGCCGCCTCGGGGTATTTACCGTTTTCCATAAGCTGACGGGCTTTTTGGTAGCGGCATTCCGTAATGTATTCCGCGCTTTGGGAATAATTGCCAAGTTCCGAGAAAATTTCCTCGGCGGCGGCGTAGTCAGCCTGAGAGAAAAGCTCCTCGGCGTTTTTGTAGCGAATGTAGGGGACGGATTTTTCGTATATGAGATAGCCCGCGGAACAGGAAATTACCAAAATGAGAAAGGCGGCAATTATTTTGAAAACGGGAAATTTCCTTTTGGAAAAGGAGGAAATTTCGGCGATTTTTACCGTTTCGGCTTTTATTTCCGATTTTTCCCCCGAGGTCTCGGAAACCACGTAAAGACCGTCTTTTTCGTTGAATTTGCGGGAAATTTCCGCGGTTTTCTTTTCCGTTTCGGGCGTTTCCCGCGTTTCTTTTGCAATTTCCGCGGTTTCCGTTTTTTGGGTATTTTCGGGAATTATTTCCTTGTTTGGATTTCCAATATCTTCCTCATTTTGGAAAGGCGTTTCCCGAGTTTCTTTGGGGATTTCCGTGTTTCCCTGCGGATTTTCCCCGTTTTCCTCGGGGACCGCCTTTTCTCCGCAGTATGGGCAGAATTTGGCGGTTTCCCGCATTTCGCCGCCGCAGTTTGAGCACTTCACCTGTTTCACCGCCTATCAGAGCAAAATTAAATGTACCCTTGCTTTATCGTACTAAAGAAATTAAGACGCAAGAGGAGGAATTTACTAAAATAAAGTTTACCTTAAAATCCTCCTGTTGTCAAGGGTAAAGTTAATTAATAATTAATAATTAATAATTATTTACCTAACTTTTCCAGTTTTTAGTGAAGTTCAAA
>JAMPDU010000051.1 GCA_023665505.1 Ruminococcus sp. | reverse complement strand
GAACACGATAAAGTATGTCAGTTTGAAAACAGTCCACCGGACTGTTTTCAAGGGTTAATCTTTCATAAACTGTTACAAGGGGGAGCGGTCGTGTTCGCTCCCCCTCGAAATGCCTGTCGGCATTTCTCACCCCTTTCTCCGTTCCTTTGGAAGGGGAGTTTCGCGCTCTGCGGAGCGCGACGGGGGCGCTGCCCCTCGACCCCGCAGCCTTGAAAGGCTGGCGAACTTTTTGCTTGCCTAAAGGGCTTTTGGTTAGATGTTATAAACTGTTTGGTGCTAAGCCGCCTTGAAAAGTGTGTACAAAATATTTTTACCCAAAACATCAAGAAAAATATTTTGAAACGTGTTATACTGTAAATACAATAACGTTATTGGGTGATATTATGAATAAATTGGAAATACTGTCCCAAGCTCTCGACTACATCGAGGAAAACCTCACCGAGGGCGTTACCCCCGAAATGTGCGCTGAAAAGTGCCGCTACTCCCTGTCAAACCTGCAAAAGATGTTTAGGTGCACCTTTAACATCGGCGTCAGCGACTATATCTCACGCCGCAGGCTGACAAACGCGGCGCGGGAGCTGATTTGCACGGACAATTCGGTGCTTGACATTGCGCTGAAGTACGGCTACAACTCCCACGAGGTCTTTACACGTGCGTTTGCGCGGCTTTGGGGAGTTACCCCGTCAAAGTTCCGCCAAAGCAGAAAAGGCTGCGGGTTTTGGGAGATTTTCCCGAGAATTGACGAGCCGAGGACGGTTTTCGACGAAGGAGGAAATATTGTTATGACTTCACAGAAAAAATTTGACGTGTCCCACCTCTACGATTTTCTCGGGGAGCGCAGGGGCAAGTACGCGGTGTGCTTTGATATGACGCACCTGACGGACATTAACAAGACATACGGTCGTCCCGCGGGGGACATTTGTATCGCGGAGTGTCTGCGGCGTATCGACGAGGCGGCGGGTGAGGATATGCTCCCCATTCGCGTAGGCGGCGACGAGTTCGTGCTGATAACGGATTTTTCCGACATCGAGCAGGCGAAAGCCGTTGCGGAAAAGATTACCGCCCAAAACGGCAACACCGTCAAGTGCGGCGAAAACGACGTTGAAATCTCAATGCACGTCGGCTACACGGTTATTCCCGAGGGCAGGCTCAATTACGCCAAGCTTTTCGACAGCTTTGTAATTGCCGCCGTTAAAGACGATAAGTAATATTATTAAACTCACGGTTCATTTACTGTACCGTGAGTTTATTTATTGTACTTAAGGCAACACCGCACAAAGAGCGGCTAACGCCTTTGCCGCACATCTGCTTGCATATTTTCCGTCATCTTGCACTAAAATTTCTTGACATACGCCAGTATGCCTGCGAAATTTTAGTACAATCTGACGGGAAATCTGACTGCGCATCTGCACGGCAATCTTTGCGCGGTGTTGCCTTAAATTCCGCTTGACAAATTTTGGCGGACATGGTATAATTACCGCAGTAAAATTTTTGCGAACGGAGTGCTGAAAATGAGTACGGGAAAATTTATTTATCTTTACGGAATGGTTATGTCCACCGAAAGTTTCGTGCTTTGCGGAGACTTCCCCAAAGCGGACGGCTACGGAGAAATAAGCGATAGGCGGCACGGCATAGGCGGCGAGACGGGTACGGCGGCGGCGGTGCTGTCCTCGCTGGGGTGCAGGGTCAAGGTGGGCGGCACGCACATCGGCAATTCCAACCGCGAAATTATCCGCGGCTATCTCGAAAGTCACGGCATTGACGGCGGCGAGCTTGCAGACGAGGATTTCCCCGGCATTGTGGACTGGGTCGTCATCAGCGGCAAAACGAGAACCTGTTTCGGCGAGTGGAGAAAGCATTTTTCCCGCCCCGAGCCGTTCTATGAGCCGCCCTGCGAGGAAAGCGTGAAAAACTGCTCTGTGGTGGGCTGGGACAATTTTTACGGGAAAGAGACGGCGGAGCTTTGCCGCCGATACGGGAAAAAATTCGCGGCGATTGACTGTATGCACAACTCCGAGACCAACCGCTTTTGCGCGGTGAACGCGGTTTCCCACGAGTTTTTGGGC
This sequence comes from Ruminococcus sp., assembly GCA_023665505.1. GTDB lineage: Bacteria > Bacillota > Clostridia > Oscillospirales > Ruminococcaceae > RGIG8773. The sequence goes on along the minus strand of JAMPDU010000051.1, from coordinate 19,370 downwards.
GGACATTACCCCGGCAAATCCCCCCGGGAGCTGTACCGCCTTTACACGGAAAATTCCGAGGGGCTTATTATTTTCACCTTTGGCGGCGACGAGGTTATGTACGGGCGCAAGGGTCAGCCGCCGAGATTTTTCAAGCCCTACCCCGTGGACGCGGTGAGCACTCTCGGCGCGGGGGACAGCTTTAAGGCGGGGACGGTTTACGCCCTGTCCCTTGGACTTCCCGACGGGGATATTGTCCGTTACGGCTGCGCTGTTGCGGGGGCGGCTATAACCCGTTTCCCCATTTCGGAAAATCCTCCCACGCTTGATGCTGTGAAAAATTTACTGGCGGTACGATAAATAAACCTACAGTTTATTTATTGCAACCATAGTTTAGTTACCCCAAAAAAATAAATGAACCGACGGTACAATAATTAAACCGTCGGTTCAGCAAGTGTTATCTCGGATAGGAGGTAATTTCGTTATTCCCCTAAGAACATCACCGTGCAAAGCCCCTTGCGCTGTTCCTCCGCGGGGAGTTTCAGCACGCCCTTGTCAAGCAGGTACTTCATAAAATGGGTGTGCAGGGCGCAGGCGGAATTTTGCGCGTAGTACCGTATCAGTTCGTGCATATGCTCGGGCTGGTTGAGTATGTCCGCCTCGGCTGACTTTTCGGCGTACTCTTTGGAGAGCGCCTTTACCTCGCCGCTTGCCTCGGGGAAAAGCCCGAACCACTTGCTCATACTGTCGGCAAGAATAACGTTCACCCTGTACCCCGCATCGTTTTTCACAAGATAGCCGCGGTCAAGCAGGCGTTTGTAGGCGTACAGATTGGCGTCGTTTTCCGCAAGCCCGCCCTTTATGAAGTGGTAGAGCTTTTCGTAGTCATCATCGCGGTTTTCACGCCAACCCTCGCGGCTGCCCCAGTAAACGTCAAGCCGCCAGCTTTGCCATACGGGTTTGTTCCGTTCCCATGAATCGCCCTTGCTTACTCTGCGCCACATACTGCCGCAAGCCCAATAAATATCCTCGCCCTCGGATTTCACGGGTACGTCAAGAGTGGCGTGGGCAACAAAATCGCCGCCGTCCTTGCGCTTTACGGAATATTTATTGTCGTCGGTTTCCGCCGTGGCAAGCTTGTCCGCAATGTGGGGTATCATACTCCACTTCAGCAGATTTATGTCACCCTCGGGAACGGTGAGAAACTCGGGTATCTCCTTAACGCTTTCAAGGCAGGGAATGACAAATTTTTCCGCCAAAAGTTCCGTGTACTTTTTGTTAATATCCCTGTAAATTTCATTTTTCTCCTCGCTCGGTATATAGATTAAGATATTGGTGCGGTACTTGCCGTCCCCCAGCTTATCCATATAGCCGTACTCCTCAAGGACGGCAACCTCGTCCTCCACAAAAATGGGATTTATACCCAGTTCCTCGGCAATTTCGTTCACCGTGCGGGGCTTGCGGTACGCCGCGTAGGCGATATTCTGTGTAATGCTTTTCGCGAGAAAGTCGGCGGTGTCGCCCTTTGCGCCCGGGTGACCATCGTGCCCCATACTTGAAAAGCGTATCGGCTGTATGCCGAGAGTACCTATTGTCCTAATTTTTTCCATACCAATCATTAGCTCCTTTCGTGTGCATGACAGATGCCACTTTACCGTCCCCTCGGGAAGTCCCATATCCGCGGCTATGGCTTTCACCTTTTCGCGGCGGTAATAGTGACGGACAACGATTTCGCGCTGAATTTTTGAAAGGTAAGCAATCTCGCGGCGGATAATTCCGTACTGCTCAGACCGCTGAAATTCCTCCGCAAAATCCCTTTCGTCGGGAATACGCTCAAAGCTGTTTGTACCGTCAAAGCCCGTCTCAAAGCCTCTGGACTTGCTTTTCCCGGCGATATACCTCGCCCACACGTTTTGGGCGATTTTGTAGATATACCCGTCCACGTTGACGATATTCTCACGCCGCACAAGCACTTGATAGACCTCGGCAACAATTCTCGCGGAAAGCTCTTCCGCCTCGTCGGGGTTTCCCGTCCTGTTCAGCGCAAAGCCGTACAGCTTTTGGACGTATTCGCCGATAATTCTGTCCGCGTCTCGTTTATCCATTTTTTCACTCCTATTTGTATTCAGAACGTTCTGTATATATAGTGTACCGAAAAGAGAAAAGGTTGGCGGTTTTACAAAAAAAATAAAAAACTGTCGGTTCATTTATTAAACCGACAGTTTATTTATTACTTAACCGAGCCTGTAATAGCCTTGACTATCTCGGGGTAGTACCACTCGCAGGTTTTTCTGTTCAGTATGGCAAACTTGTCGCTGCCCGTGCCTACTCCGCCGTTGTCCCACCAAACGCAGGGTACGCCGTACTTCTTGGCAACGGAGAGATAATACTTGATATTTTTAACGCGGTCGGAGGTATTGCCCTTGTCCGTCACGCCGAATTCGCCCATGATAACGGGTATGCCTTTGCTTAAATACGCCTTGTTGACGTTCTCGAAAACGCTGTCGATTTCGCGTTTGCCGCTGTCGTCAAAGGTTTTGTATTTCATATCCCCGTTAAGCGCGACGTTATAGGGCGCGTATGAGTGCACCGAAACGATAATCCTGCCGTCGTCGGGAATTTTAAGGGCGGTCATAGCCGCGTACGAAGTTGAAGTCGCCGCGTAAGGCGCAATCATAAGGAAACGGGTTTCGTTAAATCCGCCCGCCGCTCTCACGGTGTCGACAAACGCCTCATACATGCGGTTGAGCACGTCCCTTTCGGACTTCGTTCCGCCTGTCCATTCCTTAGCCGAGCCTTCGGTGCGGGGTTCGTTCCTGCCCTCGAAAATGAGCTTTTCGTCGTAATTCTTGAAACGGTTCGCAATTTGTTTCCATATATACTTGTATTTTTTGGTAATCGCCTTTTCGCTCGCCTCGTCAAGGGGTATCAGGTTGTTGTCGTGGTGCATGTTTAAAATAACGAACATGTCGCTGTCATAGGCGTAGTCCACAACCTCCTGCACGCGGTCGAGCCACTCCTTGTCGATTTTTCCCGAACTGTCAACATGTCCGTCCCAAGTCACGGGAATTCTTACGGTGTTAAAGCCCGCCTTTTTCACCGCTGTTATCATAGCCTTTGTGGTTTTGGGGTTGCCCCAAGCCGTCTCGCTCGACAAGCCTTTGCCGGAGGCATCGAGGGTGTTGCCCAAATTCCAGCCCACGGTCATTTCGGCTATCAGCTCCTGCGGCGTATCGTACGTATCGCTTGCGTTGGGGTCTTTCTTTACGGTTATTTTGCAGGACGCTTTGTAGTCGGTGTCCTTGATTTTCGCCGTAATTGTAACCGTGCCCGCCTTTTTCGCGGTAACCGTTCCCTTTGAGACGGCTGCAACGCTCTTGTCGGAGCTGCTCCACTGAACGGTGCATTTTTTAATGCCCGTTACAGTCCTTTTCAGGGTGACGGTCTCCCCCACGGTCATTGTCAGCGAGGTTTTGTCAAGCGTTATGCCTTTTTTCGCCGCCGCCGCGCTCATGGGCAGCATTGCCAGTATCAGCAGCGACGCAAGCGCAGCCGACACAATTTTTTTCAGTTTCATAGGCTTTACTCCTTTACATATATTGTTACTGTAATTTTACCATATTTTTTGCAAAAATGCAATTGTTTTTGTAAAATTTATTCAAAAGAGTTTTTCGGACGCGTACGCCGATAAAATGAAAATCTTGTGAAACCATGCTTTTTTTGCTTGAAAATTTAATAAAAATTTGCTATAATTGATATTAATTGAATTTTTTCGTAAAGGAGCTTTCTTATGAAAAAAATGCTTTTTGTTTTTAATCCCCATTCGGGAAAGGGTCAGATACATCAGCACCTTATGACTATCGCGGACACTTTTGTCAAAAGCGGCTATGAGGTAACGGTTCACCCCACACAGGCGCGGAACGACGCTTACGAAAAGGTTATGTCCCGCTGCGAGGACTTCGACGCGGTGGTTTGCAGCGGCGGCGACGGCACTCTCAACGAGACCATAAAGGCTCTTATGACAAAGGGCAGGAAAATGCCTCTGGGGTACATTCCCTCGGGCACTATGAACGATTTCGCCTCAAGTCTGGGAATTCCCAAAGACATGCCCGAGGCGGCGAAACTTATTGTCAGCGGACAGTCCGCCGTGGTGGACGTGGGTTCGTTCAACAGCGAGTATTTCACCTATGTGGCAGGGTTCGGGGCTTTCACCGACGTAAGCTACGAGACCCCCCAGCAGATGAAAAACATGTTCGGCAGCCTCGCATACATCGTCGAGGGCATGAAACGGCTGAATACCGTTAAATCCTACCGTATTTCGGTGAGCCATGACGGCGAGGAAACCGAGGACGACTTCATGTTCGGCATGGTTTCCAATTCCACATCCGTTGGCGGAATAAAGGGGCTTACCGGCACTGAGGTAAAACTTGACGACGGCGTGTTCGAGGTATTCCTGATAAAAACGCCGAAAAGCCTTGCGGAATTGCAGCTTACCATAAACGCCCTGTTAAAGCGGGAGCTTGACGCCAAATATTTCCTCTCGTTCAAGGCGGCGGCGGTGGAATTCCACTCGGACAGCGACTTGCCATGGACTTTGGACGGCGAATTCGGCGGTAACTGCCGCAACGTTTCCGTGAGAAACAACTGCAAAGCGATTGAGATTTTCGCGCCGAATTTGGGCGAGCTTATCTCGGCGGACAGCGAGGAAACTTTGGACGACGAGGTACAATAATTAATAATTATTTGAAATTCCTGGCAAATTTCGCATAGGCGAGGATTTCTCCGTTCTTGTGCGATACGAATTATCAAAATTTTTCGGTAACAATTTCTACCCTCTGTAAGGCTGCATACCTTACAAAAAATAAAAAGGTTGAAAAGGTCGGAAATTGCCGCGGTTTGCAAAATAAATTTGCGGTAACAATTTCTACCCTCTATCCTCTAACCTCTAACTTCTAAAAGGAAAGGACGATTTTTCATGGAAAACAAAGGAAAAAAACAGGTCTTAAACTTGACGTTGGCGGCGATGTTTTTGGCGATAGGACTGGTTCTGCCGTTCCTGACGGGTCAGCTTAAGCAGTTCGGCAGCGCGCTTTTGCCGATGCACATACCCGTTATTTTGTGCGGACTTATCTGCGGCTGGCAGTACGGCTTGGGAGTGGGGCTTGTGCTGCCCCTTTTAAGGAGCGCGCTTTTCGGCATGCCTGTGCTGCTGACGGCTGCGGCAATGTCCTTTGAGCTTGCGGCGTACGGCTTTGCGGCGGGATTTCTGTACTTTCATTCCCGCTGGAAATGCGTTGTCGCCCTGTACCGCAGCTTAATAATCGCAATGCTTGCGGGACGGGTTGTCTGGGGCATAGCGCAGGTAGTCCTGCTTAATCTGCTTGGTTTGGGTGAGAACGGTTTCACGCTGCAAATGTTTATGGCGGGAGCGTTTCTCAACGCCGTTCCCGGGATAATAATCCAGCTGATACTTATACCCGCAATAATGATAGCCCTTAACCGCACGGGGCTTGTGAGGTTTTCAAACAACAAGGCGAAAACGGAAAACAGTGAGAGTTAAAAAACGTCCCCAAAGACTGAGAAATTACCCTTATTGGCATACTTTGTCAATAAGGGTAATTTATTCCCACGGGCAGCATACTTCCGTACCGTTGCCTGCTTAAAGGGGGCGTTTTGTTTGTACGCATTATTTCCATAAAACCCGCCCCCCGCAGTGCAACTTTCGGTCTATATCACAAATCTGAGAAAGCCGCCCCCCGCAAGGTTGACTTTAAAAGAAAAAAATGGTATAATAAAATCAGTAAAACTTCCGCGGCTGTACTTCGGGAAAGGGGTCTTGCAAATGCTTTACAAAGCGGCGTATATCCTGCTCCAATGGACTTGGGGGATTTTGCAGAATGTTATCGGGCTTGTAATTTTCCTGCTGTTCGCAAAATGCAAGCACTTTCTTTGGCGCGGCGCGGTGGTTACCCTGTGGGACTTCGGCGCGGGGCTGGGTATGGGAATGTTCATTTTCATACGCAAGCCGAGAGAGGGAGAGAGCGCAGAAATTTTCACGGGGGAAACCGATTTCGACAGAATACTTGTCCACGAGTACGGGCACACGGTGCAGTCGGTTATTTTGGGGATACTGTACCTGCCGGTAATCGCCCTGCCGTCGCTGATATGGTGCGGACTGCCTTTTTTCGTACGGTACAGAAAGGAAAAATCGGTGTCCTACTACAGCTTTTACCCCGAAAAATGGGCGGATTATTTGGGTGAAAAATTTACGAAAAATAAGGCTTTATAAATTAAAAAAGGGTGGTAATTATGAGTTTGAAAATCAGTGAACGGCACGCGGAGGAAGTGTTTTCCGAAATGCTTGCGGAGGGTGAGGAAATCGTTTGCACGGTCATCTGCGGGGTGAATACCTCGTATATGCGGTATGATATTCGGTCGCTGCCGTTTGTGAGCTATGCGTCCTGCACAAGCGGCGGCAGGTTTCTGCTTGCCGTTTTCGGCGCGGACATTTTTGATGAATACAGCGCGAAAGCCTTTGATATTTCGCTTATAAGAAAAATTAAAATACGGGAAGAGAGCTTGAGAAAGTGTATTATAAAAGCCGAGCTTCCCATTGGGAACGGTTACAAAAAAATCAGGATAGAAACCGCGTCAAAAACTTTTGAAAAAGGCTTTCCCAATCAGGAGGAAAACCTTAAAAAAATGTTTGAAATACTGCGTAAATACGAAAATACGAAAATTGACAATTGGCATATAAAATGAATTTGTCAGAGGAAGAATTTATGGATATTTTAAATGTGATAAAAAACAGAACAAGCTATCGGGGCAAATACAAAAGTACGCCTGTTCCGAAAGACGACCTGATAAAAATTCTTGAGGCGGGAACGGCTGCTCCGTCGGGGTGCAATAAGCAGACGACTTCGTTTATTGCGGTCGACGACGAAAAACTTTTGGGAGAATTGAAGTCGCTTATCACACCGCCCATAGCGGAAACCGCGCCATGTTTTATTTTGGTTCTTACGCGTAAAATTTTTGCGTACAGAGATAAATGCTTTAATGTGCAGGACTACAGCGCGGCTATTGAAAATATGCTTTTGGCGATAAAGTCGCTTGGATATGAAAGCTGCTGGTATGAGGGGCATATTACCGATGACGACGACATAGCGGGAAAGATTGCCGAGCATATGGGCATACCGGACGAATACAAAATAGTCTGCATACTGCCTGTGGGAAAGGCTGACGAAGAAATAACGCGGGTATCGAAAAAGCCGTTTGAAAGCAGAGTGTGGTTTAACGGTTTCGGTACGGATAAAAAGTAAAGTTTACAATACAGAAAATTATCAAGGAGGAAAATTATGAACATTTTCAGCAAAATTGCGGCAGGATTAAAAAAGACAAAGGACTCCATGATGGGCAAGCTCGAGGCTCTGATGAACTCGTTTACGAAAATCGACGAGGACTTTTTCGAGGAGCTGGAGGAACTGCTTATAACCTGCGACATAGGGGTGGAGACCTCTCTCGAAATATGCGGGGAGTTACGGAAAAAAGTCAAGGAAAAGGGTCTTACCGAAACCGCCCAGTTGATGAGCGAATTAAAGGAAATTATCACAGAAATGCTCGGCGAGGACAAGGCGGTGGACACGTCCTCAAAGCCTGCGGTGATACTGATTATCGGCGTGAACGGCGCGGGCAAGACCACCACTATCGGCAAGCTGGCGGCGCGGTATAAAAACGAGGGAAAGAACGTCCTTGTGGCGGCGGCGGACACTTTCCGCGCGGCGGCTATTGAACAGCTCGAGGTCTGGACGGAACGGGCGGGTGTGGACATTGTTAAGCACTCCGAGGGTTCCGACCCCGCGGCGGTAATTTTCGACGCGGTAACTGCCGCAAAAGCGCGGGACGTGGACGTGCTTATCTGCGACACGGCGGGGCGTTTGCACAACAAGAAAAATCTTATGGACGAGCTGAAAAAAATCAGCCGCATAGTCAATCAGCAAGCCGAGGGATGTTCGCTGGAAACCCTCCTCGTCCTTGACGCAACCACGGGGCAGAACGCGGTAAATCAAGCTAAACTTTTCGGCGAGACGGCGGACATTACGGGCATCGTCCTTACAAAGCTGGACGGCACGGCAAAGGGCGGCATAATAATTTCCATTCACCGCGAGTTGGGAATACCCGTTAAACTTGTGGGGGTGGGGGAAAAAATCGACGATTTGCAGGACTTCCGCGCCCGTGATTTTGTGGACGCGCTGTTTGAGACGGATACGAATTTCGATTACAATTATGAACGTCTTGACGACGGTGAAACCGAAGAAGAAATTGATGAGGAAACCGAAAATATTTCCGAGGTAATTCCCGAAGAAGAAACCGCGGAAATAATTTCCGAAGAAATTCCGGAAGATGGAACGGAAGAAATTGCGGAGGAAATTACCGAGGAAAATTACGATGAAATTCCCGAAAACAGTACTGAAACAGAACCCGAGAAAAAGAGCCTTAAAGACGGCAAATTCGGATTTTTGTTTAAGGAAATCACCTTCGGGAAAAAGAAAAAAGATGAAAACGGCGGGGAGGAGTAAACCAATGAAATACACATCTGTAAACGAACCGAATAATTTTTTATTTGAGGAGGCATATATAAAAAATATACGCGTTGAGGGAAATGATATGATATGGGAGGTTGAATTGCCCCACGCCGGGAGAAACAATTCGCAAAACGGATACGGCAAAGCTATGTGCATAGAATCTGCCGAGATTATGTTTAAAAATTACCGCGTTGTTTCCGTGTTTGAGGCGGCGCGTATAACATACATTGACGGTGAGGAACGCAGAATTCCCCCAAAAAAGCTGACCGAAAATGAAACGGAGGAATATACCGCAAAGCTGATTAACGGTGAGTTTAACGGCGAGGTTTTTACGTTTGACGCGTACAATTCGTACAGCGGATATATGTGCCAAATTGATGTTTCATTTGAAAACGACGGATATAATTTGATATATCTGACGGTTTTTTGTACGGATTTTATTGTGAGCTGGGATAAATTTGATGGCGAGGCGTGGTTTGAGGGCGAAGAATGGAAATCTCACAAAACAGAAAAACCCGAAAAAATAATTCTCGCCACAAACAATAAAAACAAACTCCGCGAGGTGCGGGAAATTCTCGAACCCGCGGGAATTGAAGTCATTTCTCAGTCCGAGGCGGGGGCGAATATTGAGGTTGAGGAAAACGGAGACGACTTTGCCGATAACGCATATCTGAAAGCGAAAGCCGTTTTCGACCTTACCGGACTTCCCGTTATCGCCGACGACAGCGGTCTTGAGGTGGACTTTTTGAACGGCGCGCCCGGCGTACTTTCAAGCCGTTTCGCCCCCGAGGGACAGCGGAAAAAACGCATTTTGGCGGAGCTTGAAAACGTCCCCGATGAAAAGCGGGGCGCAAATTTTACTTGCTGTATATGCTATATCGACAGCGAGGGCAGAGACGCTTATTTCACGGGAAAGGTTTTCGGTAAAATCGGCTATGAAAACAGAGGTACAAACGGCTTTGGCTACGACCCGATTTTTATGTACGGCGACCGCTCTTTTGCGGAAATGTCCGCCGAAGAGAAAAACGAAGTCAGCCACCGAGCGGACGCGCTAAGGCAGTTGAAAGAATTTTTTTGCAATTAAATAAAAAAATAAATTTAAGAGATTAGAGGAAAAATAAGAATATTATACCCTCTAATTTCTGTTTTCTGATAGGAGGAAATTTTTATGAAACTTCTCGCAATCGACGGCAACAGCATTATGAACCGCGCTTTTTACGGCATAAAAATGCTGTCAAATAAAAACGGCGTGTACACAAACGCGGTGACGGGATTTATGAACATCTACCTTGCGGCGGCAAAGGAAGTTGAGCCGGACGGCGTTGCAGTGGCGTTCGACCTGCGCGCGCCCACGTTTCGGCACAAGGCGGTGGAAACCTACAAAGCCAACCGCCACGGTATGCCCGAGGAATTGGCGGGGCAGATGCCGATTATAAAAGAACTTCTTACCGCTTTGGGCATAAAAATTCTGGAGTGCGAGGGCTTTGAGGCGGACGACATTTTGGGCACTCTTTCCAAGCTCTGCGCCGACGAAAAAGGGGAATGCTACGTGCTGACGGGGGACAGGGATTCCCTACAGCTTATCGGTGACGGCGTGACCGTGCTGCTGCAAACAAACAAGGGTACGGTGCGTTACGACGAGAAAAAATTTACCGAGGATTACGGCATTGCGCCCATTGAGCTTATCGACCTTAAAGCGTTAATGGGGGACAGCTCCGACAACATCAGCGGCGTTAAGGGTATCGGTGAAAAAACCGCAACCCAGCTTATCAAGGACTTTCACACGGTTGAAAAACTTTACGCCGCCCTTGAAAAGGGGGAAGTGTCCGCCACAAAGTCGGTACTGACAAAGCTCGAGGCGGGAAAAGCCGACGCGGAGCAAAGCAAGTGGCTTGCCACAATCGTGAAAAACGCGCCCATTGAGCAGGACGCAAACGCCTACAAAATCGGCGGGGTTGACGAGGGAAAAGCCTCCGCATTGCTTACGGGGCTTGAAATGTTCAAGCTGCTGGAGCGGCTTGGGCTTAAACCCTCGGCGGCTGTACCGAGCAAAAAAGAGAACGTCCCCGAGAAAAAAAATTACACGGCGGCGGGGGAATTTTCGGGAAATATCGCAGACTTTAAAGAGGCGGCGTTCCTGCTGAAAGACGGCGTTATGCGGCTTTTGCCCACGGACGGGGAAAAAATTTACACCGTTTCGGACAAGGCTGCGCAGCTTGATTTCCTTGCCTCGGGGTGCAAAAAGATAACGGCGGCGGCGAAACCCGTGTACCGCTTTTGCATAGAAAACGGCAGGGAGCTGAAAAACGTTATCGCCGACGCGGATATTTTGGGGTACGTGCTGAACACAAATTCCGCCGAATATTCTGTGGAGAGAATGTGCGCGGAGTACGGCGTTCCCGCCTATGAGGAATTGGGGGAATTTGCCGAAATCGCCGCCCTGCCGGGACTTGCCGCAGTAATGCTTGCCGAGGTTGAGCGGCAGGGTATGACTTGGCTTTTGAACGAAATCGAGCTGCCCCTTACCGAGGTACTGGCGAGTATGGAGCATTACGGCGTGCGGGTTGACAGCGAGGGCATAAAGCGTTTCGGGGAGACGCTTACCGAGGAAATGTCGGGCATTGAGGGGCAGATTTATTTTATGGCGGGGCACAAGTTTAACATCGGTTCGCCCAAACAGCTCGGCACGGTTCTTTTTGAGGAAATGGGACTTCCCCACGGCAAGAAAACCAAAACCGGTTACTCCACCAACGCGGACGTGCTGGAAAACCTCCGTGACAAGCATGAAATTGTGGACTTGATTTTGCAGTACCGACAGCTTTCAAAGCTGAATTCCACCTATGTTGAGGGGCTTTTAAAGGTGGTTTCCGAGGACGGTCGGGTGCACAGCCTTTTCAAGCAGACCGAGACCCGCACAGGCAGGATTTCCTCCGCCGAGCCGAACGTGCAGAATATTCCCGTCCGCACGGAACTGGGCAGAAATATGCGTAAATTTTTTGTTGCGGAGGAGGGTAAAGTCCTCCTTGACGCGGACTACAGCCAAATCGAACTGCGTATTCTCGCCCATATGAGCGGCGACAAAAATATGCAGGAGGGCTTTTTGAACGGTATGGACATTCACACCGCCACAGCCGCCCAGGTTTTTGATATGCCTGCGGATATGGTGACCTCCGAAATGCGGCGGGCGGCAAAGGCGGTAAATTTCGGCATTGTGTACGGTATCGGCGCGTTTTCACTGTCAAAGGACATCGGCGTGACCGTTGCCGAGGCGGACCGCTATATCAAAAATTATTTTGCGAAGTACCCCAATATTCATAGCTTTATGGACGGCACGGTCGCCGACGCGCAGGAAAGCGGCTATGCGGTGACGATGTTCGGCAGGCGCAGACCTATTCCCGAGCTTAGAAATTCCAACAAAAACGTGCAGGCATTCGGCAAAAGGGCGGCAATGAACGCCCCCGTGCAGGGTACGGCGGCGGACATAATCAAAATCGCGATGATAAAGGTGTACAGGCGGCTTAAGGCGGAAAATTTGGACGCGCGGCTGATTTTGCAGGTGCACGACGAGCTTATCATCGAGGTGAGCGAAAAGGACGCGGAACGGGCGGCGGCGGTTCTGGGCGAGGAAATGCGTGGCGCGGCGGCTTTGGACGTACCCCTTACAGCGGACGTTTCAAAAGGAAAAACCTGGTATGATGCTAAAGGTTAATAAAATTTCCGCGCTGATACTGGAATTCGCCGCATACAGCTTTATCGGCTGGGCGTATGAAACAATACTCACCTCGGCGGTGTGGGGGCGTTTCGCCGAACGGGGCTGGCTGCACCTGCCCATATGCCCGATATACGGCTTTTGCGCACTGGCATTGCTGCTTATTTTGCGTAAAATAAAAAATCCGTTTTTGATTTTTTTGGCGGGAACTGCCGTCACCACCGCCGCCGAGCTTGCCGCCTCCTACGTTGTGTGGGACTTGGCGGGCAGCCGCCTTTGGGACTACGACAACTGGGCGTTTAATTTTGAGGGGAGAATTGCTCTCGGCAGCAGCGTTATTTTCGGGGTACTTTGCGTGCTGCTGATGAAAGTCCTGCACCCCGCCGCGAAGTACCTTGCGGATAAGGTGGGCGGCAGGGTACTGAATATTTCGGCGGCGGTAACCCTTGCGGCAATTTTGGCGGATACGGCGGCTACCCTTGCGGGTCTGTAAAAATACATAGGAGGAATTTGAAAATGAACGGTTACAAAATGAATAAAATCCGCCTTTTGCGGGGCGCGGTAATGCTGCTTTTGGCGGCTGCGGCGGCGGTTTTCGTTTTTGAAGTGTTTAAAGGGTACACGCCGTTCGGGTACAAAGGCGAGTACATAAAGGCAAGTGTGGTACGGGTTTTAAAAAATCCCCAAACGGAAGAAATACAGTGCGTTGACGTGGTTTATAACGTGGGCTTGACGAGGTTTGAGGCAAGGCTCCCGTCGGCGTGCTGGTATCTGGAGGGGTCTGAGGTTGGCGACAAGTTTACTGTGCCGTACCACCAACACGACTTTGACGATATGAACCGTGACGAACGCACCGCTTTGGGCGTTTTAGCCGCTGTTTTCTGTATCTTTTTGCTTGCGGGAATTTTTCCCGTAGCGGGTGAAATTTGCGCACATTCATACTTTGCGCGGCTTATTAGGCAGGAAAAATGCGTTTATGCCGACTATTCGGGCGAACAGGAAAAAGGCGGGAAAATCCGCGCGGTATGCAGATTTGAGAAACACGAATTTTTCAGCAGATATTACCCTAAAAGAGACTACCCGTTTACTCACGGCGGGAAAGTCCGCGTTTATGTTGATATGGGGAAAGATCCCGAAAAATATCTTGTTTCGGAATATTAAACCATAATAAAAATTGGAGGAATTTGAAAATGAACGGAATTGTAAAAATGCTGAAAATTCAGTACGACGACAGCTATAATATGCTGAAAAGCGTGGTGGAAATCTGCCCCGAGGAGCTTTGGAAAGCCTATAACAACGGTCTGCCCGTGTGGAATAATGTTATTCACGCGCTTATGGGGAGCGATTTTTGGTTGCGGCTTGATTATTGGGAGGACTTTCATTCCTGCTTTGACATTCCCGAAAATTTGCGGGACAGGCTATGCAACGACGAATGGTGCAGCGACGGCTTTATGACAAAGGAACAGGCGGCGGACTGCTTTAAAAAATTCGATGTGAAAAAGGATAAATTTTTCGGTTCGCTGGACGACGAAACGCTTTGCAAAAAGATACGCGGGGATATGGAATTTACATATTTAAGCGTGATATGTGCGCAGATACGGCATATTATGTGCCACGTGGGGATTTGTCAGGACGCGGTAAACGCTTTCGGCGGCGGGGATATTCCTTGGGCGGCGTTCGGCGAAAATTAAACTTAACGGGAGGTTTTTTTAATGAAAATAAGCAAAAAAGCGATAGTAACATTGTGCATAATTGTACCCATATTGGCAATTGTTTTGTGGTATTATCAAAAGCCGAATTTTTCAAAATACCATTCGTATGCGGTTGTATTTCATGATGAGGATTTGGAGACTTACATAGATATACCGCTTACAGACGAGCAGTTTCAAAAAATTGCACAAGGGTATATAAATGAAAAAACATTGCACCAAGACACTATTTTTGAGCGTGTTTGGATGGCAGGATATAAAATTAAATTATATAAAACAAAAGATATGAGCGGTGAATATGACGTTATGTGGACAGGGGGATTAGGTGATAATGCTGATGCTTGTCTATGGATAAATGATAAATGTTTTAATTTTAACACGAGCAGACCTATTAATAATGCAGATAAAATTATCTTTGAATTAATTAAACAATACGAAAGCGAGCGGGAATTATGAACAGCATTTCAATAGGCAAAATTAAAATCGAAAAAACCGCCGCTCTCGCGCCTATGGCTTCGGTGGCGGACAGAGCCTACCGTGCGCTTTGCAAGGAAAACGGCGCGGCGTATATGGTTTCGGAGATGATTTCCGCAAAGGGACTTTGCTACTCCGACCGCAAAACCGAGGAGCTTTGCACCGTCCTCGACAGCGAACGCCCCTACGCGCTCCAGCTTTTCGGGGACGACCCCCGTTTTATCGCCGAGGCGGCAAAGCGGCTTATGGCGTACCGCCCCGACATTATCGACATAAATATGGGCTGCCCCGTACCGAAAGTGGCGGGAAACGGGGCGGGGTCGGCTCTTATGAAAAATCCCGGTTTGGCGGCGGAAATCGTCCGCGCGGCGGTTGAGGCTGTACCCGTGCCCGTTACCGCGAAAATCCGCAAGGGCTGGGACGAGGAACACGTGGGCGCAGTGGAGCTTGCAAAGGCTTTGGAGCAGGCGGGGGCGGCGGCTGTAACCGTACACGGGCGTACCAAAAATCAGATGTACCGCGGCAAAGCGGACTGGGATATAATCCGTCAAGTCAAGGCGGCGGTGGGAATTCCCGTCATAGGCAACGGCGACGTGACTTCCCCCGAGACGGCGGCGGCTATGTACCGCGAAACGGGGTGCGATTTGGTAATGATTGGCAGGGGGAGCTACGGCAGACCTTGGATTTTTTCGCAAATTCGGCAGTACCTCGAAACGGGGGAAATCCTCCCCGAGCCGCCACTTGAAAAGCGGCTTGAAATGATGTGCCGACAGGTGGAACTGGCGGTACGGTACAAGGGCGAGCGTATCGGTATGAGCGAGGCGCGGCGGCAGTGCGCCTACTATTTAAAGGGAATGGCGGGGGCGGCGGCTCTGCGGAACAGGTGCGGAAAATTAAGCAGTTTGGCGGACTTGCGGGAATTGTGCGGCGAGGTTTTGAAAGGCAATGAGTGAAATAATTATCAGAAAAGCGGAATTTCGGGACGTCCCCGAAATGGCGGAAATCGAGAGAAATTCCATACCCGAGCCTTGGAGCGAAAAGGCTTTCGCGGCGGCTTTGGCGGACGAAAAAGCCGTGACTTTAACGGCGTTTGCGGACGGCGTTTTGCGCGGTTTTATAACGGGCGTTTACCTGCTTGACACGGCTGATATTTACAGCGTTGCGGTTGCGGCAGAGTACCGAAAAAAAGGCGTAGGAAAACGTCTTTTGGAGGAATTTTTCAACGTCCTGCCCGACGAGGTGCAAGCCGTAAATTTAGAGGTTCGGGAGAGCAATTTCCCCGCCGTGAAATTGTACGAAAAAACAGGCTTTGAGCGGGTGGGAATGCGGAAAAATTTTTACGCAAATCCACGGGAAAACGCTGTTTTAATGACGAAAATTTTGAGGTGATTTTATGGAAAAAATGGACGACTTTTTCACCGTCCGCGCGGAGGGCTACGACGAGCATATGCTGAACGAGGTTGAGGGCTGCCGCGAGGGGTACGTAAAAATGGCGGAGCTTATTCCCGACGGCACGGAAAATATCCTTGACCTCGGCTGCGGGACGGGGCTTGAATTGGAGGGAATTTTCAAGCGTTTCCCCGAGGTTTCCGTCACGGGCATAGACCTTACAAAGGCAATGCTGGACAGGCTTTCCGCAAAGTATGCGGGCAAAAAAATCACGCTGATAAACGGCGATTATTTCAGTACCGATTTGGGGCGGGAACGTTTCGACACGGCGGTTTCTTTTCAGACTATGCACCATTTCAGCCGCGAAATGAAAATCGGTTTGTACAAAAAAATCCGCGAGTGTCTGAAAAGCGGCGGCGTGTACATTGAGTGCGATTATATGGTTGAAACGCAGGCGGAGGAGGATTTTTGGTACGCCGAAAACGCCCGTCTGCGAAAGGAAATGAATATTCCCGAAAACGAATTTTACCATTTTGACACGCCCTGCGCCGTGGAAAATCAGATAAAAATGTTTGCCGAGGCGGGGTTTGCAAAGTCGGAAAAGGTGTACCGAAAAGGCGGTACAACAATAATTATGTCACGAAAGGATTGAAAAAAAATGAAAATTTTAGCGATAGAAAGCTCATGCGACGAGACGGCGGCGGCGGTTGTGGAGGACGGATTAACCGTTCGTTCCAACATAATTTCCTCCCAAATCGAGGAGCACAAAAAATTCGGCGGGGTTGTCCCCGAGATAGCATCGCGGCGGCACTGCGAGAACATTTTGGACGTGGTGAAACGCGCTCTTGACGAGGCGGAATGTACCCTTGCGGATATTGACGCTTTTGCGGTGACTTACGCCCCGGGGCTTATCGGCGCGCTTTTGGTGGGCACGAATTTCGCAAAGGGGCTTGCTATGGCGACGGGCAAGCCGCCGATACCCGTCCACCATATTGCGGGGCATATCGCCGCCAATTATCTCACCGACAGCACCCTTAAACCGCCCTTTCTCTGCCTTGCGGCAAGCGGGGGACATTCCCATATTATCGAGGTTTCGGGGTACACAAAGTACCGCGTTATCGGCAGGACGAGGGACGACGCGGCGGGGGAGGCGTTCGACAAAGCCGCCCGGGTGCTGGGATTTCCCTACCCCGGGGGCGTGCATATCGACAGGGCGGCGCAGTCGGGCGACCCGAATACTTACCGTCTGCCCCGCCCGAAAGTTGCGGGGAACGAGTACGATTTCTCCTTTTCGGGGCTGAAAACCGCCGTGATAAATATCGTCCACAACGCGGAGCAAAGGGGGGAGACGGTGAACAAAAACGATTTGGCGGCGGCGTTTCAGCAGACGGTGGCGGAAATTCTCACGCAAAAAACAATAGCCGCCGCAAAGGAGTACGGCTGCAAAACCGTGGCTTTGGCGGGGGGAGTTTCGGCTAATTCCTCGGTGCGGGAAATGTTTAAAAACGAGTGCGGAAAAAACGGCTTTAAGCTGTATATGCCGAGGCTCGACCTATGCGGCGACAACGGGGCGATGATAGGCTGTCAGGCGTACTACGACTACCTTGCGGGCAGGCGGGCGGACGAAAGTCTGAACGCGGCTGCAACGCTTTCGCTGGACGAAATTTCCTGTTAAATGCAGGATTGACTTGCGGGGAAATATATGCTATAATTAGGGAAAATTATGGGAGGATTTTTATGAAAGAAAAAACGCTTAAAAAAATAATAAAAACGGTTGTGATAGTTTTTATTTTGGCGGCGGCAGGATTTGCGGTTTTTATTATATGGTGCGTCAAAAGCTATAACGGGCAAGCCGAAAAGGATTACGCCGAGGCACTGGAGGATTTCCAAAATATTTATCGGTATGTTTCGGAAAACAAAGAGGTTTACAAGGAATTTTCGGAGTATCAGCTTTCCCTGCTTGACGGGGAGCAAGATTTTGTGACGATTGAGCGTTACGGCGATATGCAGGAAACCCGTGATATTGTTATGGAACCGTTCGGACTTTACGCGGCAGCGTATATAAACGATAACGGCGAAAGCGTTGTCTATTACATACGCGAGGTTTCAGATAAATATGAAATAAGCTGTTATTACTGTAAGGACGGAATAAACAGGTCACCTTACGGAAACGACAGAGAAAAGCTGATTGACGGCTGTATTTTGCTTAGTTTAAGTCCGCACATTAACGGCGGGGTAATATAAATTGCGGCAAATTAAATTTTAAAAAGGAGCTGAACTTATGAGCATATCGTTAAACCTTTACTACACGGGAAAAAACGGAAACGCCCGCCGCTTTGCCGAGAAAATGGAGCAAAGCGGTACGGCGGATATGATACGGGGGGAGAGGGGCTGTTTGAGGTATGAGTATTTCCTGCCCGTGAACGACCCCGAAACCGTCCTGCTGATTGACGTGTGGGAGA
The DNA here is from genome assembly GCA_023665505.1 of Ruminococcus sp. Lineage (GTDB taxonomy): Bacteria > Bacillota > Clostridia > Oscillospirales > Ruminococcaceae > RGIG8773. Next base: position 1,066 of record JAMPDU010000051.1, on the reverse strand, counting down.
ATCAGCAGGCTATAGACCGTCACCACGGCTCGGAGATGATGAAAACCGTCGCCGAACTGAGGGAGAAGTACGACCTGCGTATGAGGGCGGAGCGGTACGTTTCCGACGAGAGCGGCATACCCGAAAAGGACGGGAAATTTTTAAGAACATAAGAGAAATTTGACATAACCGTATTAATGTGGTATAATTGTAACCGTATGCAAAAACAATAAAAAAGGATTGATAAATTATGACAAGCAAACAAAGAGCGCTTTTAAAAAGCATTGCCCAAACCGAGGACACTATTTTGCAGGTGGGCAAAAACGGCGTTATAGATACGTTGGTAACGCAGGTCGCGGACGCTTTGAAGGCGCGGGAAATCGTTAAAATGAAGGTGCAGGACAGCTCTCCCGTTTCACCCGCCGAGGCGGCGGACGAGCTTGCGGAGAAAACAAAGTCCGAGGTTGTGCAGGTCATCGGGAATAAGTTTGTGCTTTTCAAGCGCAACCCGCAAAATCCCAAAATCGACCTGAAAGCTAAGTAATGCGCCGCGCGGTTTTCGGCGGAAGTTTCGACCCCGTGCATAACGGGCACGTGAACCTTGTGCGGCAGGTTCGGGACGGGGCGGGGCTTGACGAGATAATTATTATGCCAACGGGGATTTCCCCATTTAAGCAAAATATGGAAAGAATACCCGCAAGCGGCGCACAGCGGCTTGAAATGTGCCGTCTCGCTTTTGAGGGAATGGCTTACGTAACCGTCAGCGATTACGAGGTTTCCCACCCCGAAGTCAGCTACACGGTGAACACCGTCCGCCATATTAAGGGGCTGTACCCGAACGACGAGCTTTTTCTCATAATCGGCAGCGATATGCTGACGTCCTTTCACAGGTGGAAAAATTTTCAAGAAATTCTTTCTGTGTGCGGACTTATAGCCGTCTCGCGGAAAAGCGGCGGGGCGGACGTTGCCGAGCTTGAAACCCGGGCGGAAGTCCTGCGGAAATACGGTTCTGCCGAGGTTCTGCCCATAGAGACGTTTGAGGTCTCCGCGACGGAAATCCGCAAAAAAATAAAAAAATCTTCGGATA
>JAMPDU010000050.1 GCA_023665505.1 Ruminococcus sp. | reverse complement strand
TGTATATCTCATACTTCTTATTATACCATATTTTTTCTATGTGGACAAGTTCTTATATTGACTTCTCTGATTGTAACAATGAGTTTTATTTGTGTAATTAAAAGCGGTGACTGGAATATTGTTGACCTCTCCCCTATTGCTGTAATATGTACTTCGGCGTTTGTGGCTTTGTCTACAGCGTCTTTATTTTATTACCGTAAAGCACAAGCGGAAAATGTAATTAAGATAAGCAAACAAATTCAAGAGGAAAATATTGAAGTGCAGAATTTGGATATTGCTAATCAAATAATGAACAGTGATTTTAATTCTTAAAAAGGAGGAATGTCTATGGCTGTATATTTAAATCCCGACAGAACATTTACACTTAACGGAGTAACGGTTAAAGAATATTTGCTGACAAAACATAATCCCAATAAGATTTCGCTGCCGAGTAAACGTACAAAAAATCTTATAGGTGTAACGCTGCATAACACGGAATGGATAAAAGTTAATGCCGCCACTAATCCCTCGGAGCAGTACACAAGGTCTACATATAATGGCAATATGAATAGTGTTCGTGTGCATTATTATGTTGACAATATTTGTGCTTGGCAGAACCTACCTTTAGATTATCAAAGCTGGCACGCAGGACATACAGGAAGAAGTGAGGCAAATGGTTCTGAAAAAGGAAATCAACAAACTATTTCAATTGAATGTATTATGGACGGGACTTCTAATTCTTACAATTCCAAAAGTCGAGACAATGCCGCAAAATTAGCTGCATATATGCTTTATGTCAATGGATTTACTATAGATAATCTTTATACGCATAACTATTGGGAGAATATTAGAAATGGCAAAAAGGGTACGGTTGACGAACTTAATAAATTAGATGACGGATATAAAGGCTGTCCCATATTTATTCGTCCGCAATGGGAGGAATTTAAAAAGTTGGTAGACAGTTACATAGTTAAACTTGGCGGTAAATCTGTTTATAAAAATATTACTGCAAGTTCTAATGTAAATACGTCTACCGCAAATTCTGCCTCTCCCCCGCCCTATGTTGTTAAGGTTGTTGATACCGCTCTTAATGTGCGTAAGGGTGCGGGACTTAATTATGCTGTTACTGCCGTGATTAAGAAAAATGAAGCATACACAATTGTTGAGGAAAAAGACGTTGTTAATGCTGACGGGTCTAAGGCTACTTGGGGACTTTTGAAATCTTATCAAAGCGGACGAAACGGCTGGATAAATGTCGGAAGTAAATATGTGAAGAAAATATGAAAGAGAGATTTTATGTTATGGTAAATACGATTGATATTACGCCTGTTATAGAGGCTGTTATTACACTTATTGTTGCGGTTATTACCGCTTTTGTTATTCCTTGGATAAAGTCTAAGGTGTCTGCTGCTAAACTGCAAAATTTGCAGGAATGGGCGGCTTTGGGGGTCAATGCCGCAGAGGCTGTCTACAGAGGCACTAAGTTAGGCAAGGACAAACGTGAGTATGTTGAAAAATATTTGAAAGACCTATGCGAAAAGAATGGTTATAAATACAATGATAACGAAATCCGTATTGCTTTGGAGGACGCTTGGCGTAATATGACAAAAGAAATGTCGGAAGATAAAACAACTGCCTGATAAGTGAGGTGTTGCTAAAATGGAAATAATCTCTACAATAGCCTCTTATTGCGGAAGTATTTCAGCGATTATTGCGCTTGTGGTGTTAATCATCAAACCTTTGCGAAAAAAGTTTATTGAATGGATTGCTAAAACAAGCGATAAAACGCTGATTAACGATAAGATTGATAATCTTACCAAACTTGTGCAAAAGCAGGTTGAACAAAACGAAACACAACAGAAAGAACTTGACAAACAGTCCGAGGCTTTAATGTGTTCTTTAAGGACGAACATTTTGTCTGTATACTACAAATATTATTTAGCTGACAAAATACCCCTTTTTACAAAAGAGTGCTTTGCTAAAAGCTGTGAGACGTACTTTAATATGAACGGTAATTCTTTTGTTCGGCAATGCTATGAGGAAATTATGAAAAAACCAACAGAATAGGAGGTTGATTGAATGATAACTTTTACCATTAACAAGTCGGATTGTTTTGACGAAACCACAAAATCAATTACAATTATTCAAGGTAATACTGCTGAAATCAATGCTAAACTGACCGATTCCGAAACCGATGAGGATATTATTCTCGATGAAGATGACGTTATTTTGTGGTATGTGAAATCCAATTCGGGCAAGGAAATTGCTAAAAAGGTATTTACAAACGAGGATATGAATGATGACGGTTCTTTAAGTCTTAAACTTAAACCTATGGACACTATCAATATTAAACCGAGTGCAAGTGCTTATGAGTACGGTTTGTCGTATATGCCGAATAACGGTGACGACGCTTATACTTACACTATGGGCAAATTTATTGTTAAGCCGTCCTGCGGTACTGTCAATGATTTGACTTCTTAACGGAGGTGAGTAAAATAGTTTGGTTACTATATAAGGATTATTCCTCAAATAGGTGTCAGTTCTCGATTGACAGCGAAGATGAGTTAGAATTATTGCCAAAGCTTAATGTTGCTGGTAAAAGTGTCTTACATACAATATCGTCTTGCTGTCCTAACTCAAGGGCGATTTGTACCGATGGTTCAGTTTATGTTTTGAACGGTGATTTAAATGAATGGGTACAATGCACGTCAAGCGGTGGCGGAGGCACAGGCGGAAGTATGCCTGAATTACCTGACGATTATGTTTTCGCATCCAAATCAGATATTAAAAATATGTTTAAAATATAAACAAAACGAAAGGAAGTTGATTATATGGCTACGAATGATAAAAAAATTGTAACAGTCGACCTTTTGGAAGATATTAAAAAATATATTGATACAAAAGATGGTGTTTCTATTAAGAGTGTTGACTTTAAAGACAGCACTCTTAAATTTTATACAACAGAGGATAAATCGGGTACTCCTGTAGCAACACTTGACTTGCCCGAAGAAATGTTTCTTGACCAAACAAAAACTACACTTGTAAATGAGTTTGCTTGGAGTGCGACTGCATATCCCAATTCTACCAATCCTAATTTGGAGGGTAAACCTGTATTTGTGCTTGCCGTAAAGGGTGAGAAAGATGTGAAGTACAGTTTTGTATCTATGGAATCGCTGTTCACGGTTTACTCAGGCAATGAAACAAAATCTGCAAAAGTAACTGTATCTAACGATAACAAAATTACAGCAGACGTTAAGATTTCCGCAGCTGAAGGCAACACTGCCGTTATAAAAGATGACGGCGTGTATGTGCCCGAAGCGGATTTGGAGTATGCTACTAAAGAGGATATTGACAAACTCTTTGGTATTACAGCAGATAAGAGTACGGAAAATCCCGAAGAACCCGAAAATCCCGAGGGCGGTGACGGTACTGAAACAGGTGACGAAATAGAGGAAACACCTTAAACAAAATAATACAGTGAGTTGTGTGGGGATAAGTTAAGTCTTATCTCCGCTCTATTTATGAGAGGAGTGAAACGATTGAGCAAGAAAAGCAAAACAAAAGCTATCGATCTTGAAAATTTATCCGATTTTAAAGACAATATGAAGAAAATCATTCCCAAAGTTGAAGAATCAGAGACAAACGGAAATATTCGTATAAATGATGAAGAAGTACAGGTTTATGATGATACGGAAATAAAGGATAAAATTGATAATCTTAATCCTATTCCCGAAGAAGTTGGTACTGAAATAAATCCTGTTTACATAGCAAACGGAGAGTTTAAGCAAACATCTTATGAGCTTGCTACTAATGTCCCCCCAGGCGGAACTAATTGGCAGTTTCTTAGGGGCGACGGTGTATGGGCAAGTCCAGAGTATAATCCCGAAGTTGTTGTAATTGATATTTCTTTTGATAAATTCTTAAGAATGGACACTGCATCATCTTCTATGACTAAAGAAGTTGAGTTAATGGCGAATAAAAGCTATGAATTATATTATAATGGCTTTTATGGAAGTAAACATTATGTAGTCGATTATCAATGTCAAGTTCAAATAACTTTAGAAGATAATCACGAAGATAAAACCAATACCAATGTAAAAACAATTCTAACAACTACAGAAACTACTCCACAGGTATTAAACTTTTCTACAGAAGATTATGCAAACCCTGTTTTACGAATAAGGTATACTTATAAAATAGTTCCAAAATTAACAAATACTACTTCTTACACAAAAAATAACGTAGTAGTAAAAGGTGCCGGAAATAAATTTGATTGGGGAAAACCTCAACCTTTAAGATTAGGCGAAGCAATACAATTTGATACAACGGCACTTGGTAATTGGAGTTATTTTATGATGGTGAATTGTGATTCGGATTACCAAAATCAAACATATAACTCTCACAACAGAACAGATAACCCTGCACAACGCGGAGATTTTTATGTTGAATATGATTCAACCACTAAAATTTTAACTGTATGTTTATGTAAAGTAGATATAAAAAGCAATAAACGCAATTATATTTTCTATTTTGATAACGCATATAATACTTGTGTAGCTATTAATACTTTTGCAACGTATAGTGAAAGTTACTTAAAAACTTATCCTTATTCAATGAGTTTGAAAAGAGATTATATTTCTATTGCGGAGCAGCGTATTGACGAATTGGAGACTAAAGTAAATACAATTACAAAAGAAGATATTGTACTGGGCAATGTAGAAAACAAGTCATCTGCCGATATTCGGGGAGAACTTACTAAATCTGATGTTACTACGGCTCTTGGATTTACTCCTCCCGAAAGTGATACAACATATTCAAACTTTGTAAAGTCGGGTTCTGGTGCAAAAGCGGGTTTAGTTCCTGCACCGAGTACAACTGCGGGTACTGCCAAATTTTTATGCGAAAATGCAACTTGGAAAGTACCTTATGGCAATATGGCAGGTGCAAGTTCGAGTGCTGACGGTGCGGCAGGGTTAGTACCTAAACCAACAAAAGGTCAGCAAAATTATTTGTTACAAGGTGACGGCACTTGGTTAAACCCCTCTAATTTAATTGCAGGTTCTACAACTTTAACATTAAGACAAAGTGATTATATTGCTGGCTCGGGAACTATGATAATAGATTGTAATTTTACTGGTTGCGGCATATTATACCTTCAAGCAAGTGGGGTTCCAGAGTTGTATGTCTATTTTGTTACTTGTTATAGTGGAGGAGGGCAAATTGAATGGCAAAGTTTAACTGGCAAAAAAGGGTCTTTTAATATCACAAGAGATACTGCCAGCACTTTAACTATAACAAATACTCTTAATCCATACGGTTGGAACGTAAAGTTTTACCAATGGAATTTGTAATTTGACTATTAAAATAAGATTTTTATTTGTAATCATTTGCCAATAAATGTTAATTTTAGGGCAGTAGACCTTTTGGTTTACTGCCCTATTTTTTTTAATTTTAAATTGTTTTTAAAATTTACAAAAAATTTACAATTATAGGTTTGCAATTTGTCATAAAGTATGTTGTAATAAATATTAACTGTACGAACAAAAGAACTATTTTAAACTACTCTATCAAACCTTGGAAACAAAGTTAATACAATAATCTAAATTAGTTCCTTTATTTGGTATTTTAAGCAACTATACTTAACTCATACCGCCATGCCCTGCGTCGAGAACGATAACCGGGGTTTCGGGAGTGACAATATTTTCCACGGTGACTGCCGTGTCGATTTTTACCGCCGCGTAGCAGATAACCCCCACGCAGGCGCAGAATGTAAGTACCACAAAGGCGACGTTCCATTTGAATTTTTTCATAAGAGACCCTCCAACAGCTTGTTTTAAAGCCTGTTCAGTATCTTTTTATGTGTGGATTTTTGGCAAGATTTTGCCGAAATCAAGGCAAAAATCCGCAGTAATACGTGGGTATTTCAAGGATTTTTAACGCAGAGTTCGGAAAAAGATTGCCGAAAAGACGTGCGTAAAAAGATACTGTACAGGCTTTTATATCTTATGTGGTAATTTTTTACAATATGACAAGCATTTTTATTAAAAAAAAGAAATATCGAAAGGAAAATTAAAATGGCAAAATTAAAAACAGTATACATATGCAGCCAATGCGGCTACGAAAGCTCCAAATGGAACGGCAAATGTCCCTCCTGCGGAGAGTGGAACACCTTTGAGGAGGACGTGGTTGAGGTTCAAAGCGGGAAATCTTCCGCGGCAAAAAGCGGGGGTTCTTCGATAAAAACCGTTAATCTGTCCTCGAAAATCGTCACCCTTTCGGGGATAGACCCGGAGGAGGAAGTCCGCTACTCCACGGGGATTAAGGAACTGAACCGGGTTCTCGGCGGCGGACTTGTGAAAGGCTCGTTGGTGCTTTTGGGCGGCGAGCCGGGTATTGGCAAGTCTACCCTGCTTTTGCAGATTTGTAAATATTTGGGAGAAAGCTATACCATTCTCTACATCTCGGGAGAGGAAAGCGTACGCCAGATAAAAATTCGGGCGCAAAGACTGGGTGTGGACACGGAAAATCTTTCCCTGCTGTCCACCAACGACGCACGCGCCGCCGCCGACACGATAACGGTGCACAAGCCGGATATTGCCATAATCGACTCAATTCAAACAATGTCGCTGAGCGAGGTTAATTCAAGTTCGGGAAGTATTACCCAAGTCCGCGAGTGCACAAGCCTTTTTATGCGCACTGCAAAGTCGGAAGAAATTCCCATTTTTATCGTGGGGCACGTCAACAAGGACGGGGCGATTGCGGGTCCTAAGGTTATGGAGCATATTGTTGACACGGTGCTGTATTTCGAGGGGGAGCGGCATTTAAGTTACCGTTTGCTGCGGGCGGTGAAAAACCGTTTCGGCTCGACCAACGAAATAGGGGTTTTTGAGATGTGCGACGACGGGCTTGAGGAAGTGGAAAACCCGTCCCTTATGCTGTTGTCGGGACGTCCCACGGGGATTTCGGGGACTTGCGTCGCCTGCATAATGGAGGGCAGCCGCCCCATTCTCGCCGAGGTTCAGGCTCTTGTGACGAAAAGCAGTTTTTCCGCCCCTAAGCGGACTGCCACGGGGTTTGACTACAACAGGCTCGCCATAATAATAGCCGTCCTTGAAAAGCGGCAGAAGATGTTTTTCGGCACGCTTGACGTGTACCTTAACATAGTGGGCGGTTTCCGTCTGGACGAGCCTGCGGGGGATTTGCCCGTGGCGTTGGCGGCGTACAGCGGGTACTACGACATACCTATCAGCGAAAAGCTTATTGCTTTCGGGGAAATCGGTTTGGGGGGCGAGGTTCGGAACACTTCCAATATTTCCCAAAGAATACTTGAGGCGGAGCGGCTTGGTTTTACGGAATGTATCATACCCAAACAGGCTTTGCGGAACATCGACCCGACTAAATACAATATGCACATTTACGGCGTGTCCTCGCTAAGTCAGGCGTTTGCGGTTATTAAGAAACAGCAAGGCTGAGCCGCCCACGCGGGTTGAGATTATGCAATCAGTAAAATTAATAAGGAGATAAAGCAAAATGAAAAAATGTTTAACGGCAATATTTTTATGCTTTGTTTTATTTGTGGGCGGGTGCAGTTCCGCGACATCGGGAGAAAAAGCCGCCGAGGAAATAAACGCCGCTTTTGTCGAGGCTCTCAACGCCAAAGACAAGGACGGCATAAAGGCTTTGCTTTGCGAGTACACGCTTGAAAAAGATGGTATTGACGAGCAGATTGAGGATATGTTTGCTTTTTTTGACAAATCAATATTTCCGATAAAAAATGAAAACATAACAGAACAAGGGCTTGGTTCTGAAGAAAGCAGTTGGACAGACGGAGAAAAAACAATGTGTATTGATGCAAGAATCACTATACAATCTAATATGAATAAATGCTATACGATATTATGTACTTCTTGGGTACTTTGTTCCGACCCGAAACAAAAAGGAGTGGTACAAATAAAAGTTATAGACAAAACCGACCTTGTTTATAATAATACCGATGAATATGTAAAAGCAATAAATGATAAAAGCAGACTTTGCTTTGTGGGCGATTATATTGAATAAAAATACTTACGGTGTGAAAAAGATATGGCTAATTAAAATAAAAGCTATTGACAACACGTGCAGTACGTGTTATAATATATAATATGAAATGTTAAGGAGCAATGTTCGATGCCAATGACGCCTAAAGAAATGGAACGTTTATTGCTTGCCAACGGTTTTGTTTTTGACAGGCAAAAGGGTTCTCATAAAGTATTTTGGAACAGTAAAACAAAGAAAACCGCCGTTGTTCCTATGCACGCTAAGGACTTGAAAAAAGGTACGGAGCAAAAAATATTAAAAGACGCGGGTCTTAAATAATCTTAAAGGAGGAGCTTTTATGAACGTTAAAATATATTACCCCGCTGTTTTTCAAAAGGAAGATACGGGATATTCGGTGTGGACGCCCGATATTGAGGGGTGCGTTTCGCAGGGGGAAAATCTCAGCGAGGCTATGGAAAATATTGCCGACGCCATAGGTCTTGCCCTTGAAACCCGCGCAGACCACGGTTTGGATATTCCCGCTCCCTCCTCTCCCGAAAAAATAAAAACGGAGGAAAATCAATTTGTGTCGGCAGTTCCCTTTGACCCTGCCGAATATGACGAGAAGTACAGCGCAAAGGCGGTCAAAAAAACTCTTACTATCCCAAATTGGCTCAACACAATGGCGGAACGTTCAAATATAAATTTTTCGGCGGTGCTGCAAAAGGCTTTGATTGAGGAATTTCATTTAAGCAACTAAAACCTATTGACAAACTTATAAAAGTATAATATAATAAAATCAGTACAAAATATTGTACAATAAATTGCAGGAAAGGCGGTTTAATATGCTTGCTGTAAATTATTCAACTATGCGGAAAAATTTTAAAGCGTACTGCGACGAGGCGGCGGACAACGGCGAAACGGTTATAATAACAAGAAAAGACGAAAAAAACGTTGTTATAATCAGCCTTGAACAGTACAACCAAATAATGAAAGCCGCCCGCAACGCGGAGTATCTCTCCAAAATAGACAGAGCTATCGAACAGCTGTCGGCGGGAAAAGGTCAGCGGCACGAATTAATAGAGGTTGAGTAAAATTAAGCAGCTAACCCCATAAAAATTTTCAAAAACTGTAATAAAATCCCCTTTCATATGGCAAACTATTACAAAAACCATATGAAAGGGGATTTTTTTATGGAAAACAAAAAAGCCGTTTGGTTTATGACCGTTTGCGGCACGGTCGCGCTGGGACTTATCGCCGCTCCGCATATTTTCGCGGGGGAACAGCCCGAGGCGGCTATCGTCAGCGTTTCACGGTTTGAGTACAGCGACAGCGTTTCGCTTACCGGGACGGTGCTGAAAAACGGCGGCAAGGCTTACGTTCAGGTGTTTGTGCCCGAGCAGGACATAAGCCGCGTTGAAACGGGTCAAACCGCCGAGATAACGGGAGATGCTTTCCCCGAAAAGACGTACTCGGGGACTGTGGAGGAAATCGCCGACACCGCCATAAGGGTGCAGTCGGGAAGTCTTTCACAGACCGCCGTTGAGGTAACGGTGAAAATCGCCGACACCGACGATACCCTAAAGCAGGGCTACACCGCCGCGGTGAAAATAGTTACCTCAGAGCCGAGTATGATGACGGTTGTACCCTATGAGGCGGTAAATCAGGACAACGTCGGCGAGTTTGTGTACGTCCTCCGGGAGGGCAGGGCGTATAAGCGGTACGTTGTCACGGGCAGGGAGCTTAGCGAGGGGTTGGAGCTTAAAACCGTCCTTGCGGACAACGAGGAGGTCATAACCCTCGACGAGCTTTCGGAAAACGGCGTGACCGTTAAAATTTCCGGCAAATAGGGGGTGCGGCTATGTTGGAAATTCTGAAAAGCGGCGTTTGCAAAAATGGCATACGGTGTATTTTCCGCAATAAGACCCGTACCCTGCTTACCGTTATCGGCATCGCCGTGGGGGTGATGTCGGTGGTGACGGTTTCCTCCATAGGGGAACTGGGAAAATCTTCCATAAACGCAGAGCTGGACGGTATGGGTATGGAAAATCTTGTTATTTCGGCGCAGACCGGCTCTTCACTTACCGAAAGCGAGCTTGAAAGGCTTAAAAGCCTTGACTCCGTGGGTAACGCCATGCCCCTTATGAGTATGATGACAAGCGGCAAAATCCGCGAAAATTACAGCACCTACATGGTTTGGGGCGTAAACGAGGACGCGGACAACGTTATTGATTTGGAAGTCCTCCACGGCAGACTTTTAAACCGAGGAGACGTTGTACAAAAAAGCCCCGTCTGCGTTATCGACGAGGCTGTCGCTCTTGAAAATTACAAGCGGACTAATATCGTCGGGAAAAAAATTTCCCTTTCAATCGGCGGGAACACCGTGGAGTTTGAGATTGCCGGGGTGGTGAAAAACGGCGTGAATACCCTGCAAAACATGCTGGGCGGGTTTATTCCCGATTTTGTGTATATCCCCTACTCCGTTATGCAGGAGTACTCGGGGAAAACCAATTTCGACCAAATTACCGTAAAACTTGAGGACACCGCCCAAAGCGTTTCCGCCGCGGCGGAGGTGAGGAAAACTCTTTCCTCGGCGGACTATTCCGTGGACGACCTTTTGAGCCAAAAAGAGAAAATGAATAACGTCCTTTCCATTGCCTCGGCGGCTCTTTCGGCGGTGGCGGGAATAAGCCTTATCGTTTCGGGGATTTCCATAATGACGGTAATGCTTGCGTCCGTCGGCGAGAGAACGCGGGAAATCGGCATAAAAAAATCAATCGGCGCAAGCCGAGGAATTATCATAACCGAGTTTCTGTTCGAGTCCGCGCTGATAACCTTTATAGGGGGAATTCTCGGCATTGCCGCGGGCGCGGTGATTTCAGCGGTTATCGGCGCGGCGGCGGGGGTCGGCGTTACGGTGAATTTCGGTTTGTGCGGGACGGTTCTGCTCATCTCCCTTGCGGTGGGAGGGGTTTTCGGCGTGTACCCCGCGGTAAAAGCCGCCGATTTAAAGCCGGTGGACGCATTACGGTATGAATAATTAAGCGGGGTCGCCCCGCAGCGAACGTCCCCCCAATATTAAATACGGAAGAGCATTTAGTTTATCAAAGCCCCCCGAGGGGCGGGTTAAAAATTATTTTTTGTAACCCGCCCCTTGATAGGGGCTTGATAAATTTTAATTTTTTTGTATTTAACATTGGGGTAGAACACGGGTGCAGGCTCAGCCTGCTTATTTTTTCTTTGGCTTTTTTTTGTTTTGGATATTGGCAAGGGGCGACGCGTCCATTGCCTCTTTGACGTTTTCGTTGGAAACGTGGGTGTATATCTCGGTGGTGGAAATGCTTTTGTGCCCCAAAATCTCTTTGAGAATAAGGGTGTCCACGTTGCCGTGCTGATACATAAGGGTCGCCGCCGTGTGCCGCAGCTTATGGGTGGAATAGCCTTGATTGTCAAGGTGGCTGTCTTTCAGGGCGTTGTCGACTATCTGCTGCACACGCCTGTTGGTAATACGGGTACCCCGCTTGCTTAAAAACAGCGCGTCACGCTCGATAGGCGACGGCTCACGCTCGCTGATGTACTGGACTATAGAGGCGGCGCAGGCGTCGTTGATGTGAATGATACGCTCTTTGTTGCCCTTTCCCAGAAGGCGCATGGTACGCTCGTCAAGGTTCACGTCCTGCATATTCAGCCCCACAAGTTCGCTCAGGCGCATGCCGCAGTTGATAAACAGGGTTATTATGCAGTAATCACGGTAGTAGAACGGGTCGTCGCCGTTCATATTCTCCAAAAGTTTTATGCTGTCGTCGAGGGTGAGAAATTTTGGCAGATGCTCGTGCATTTTGGGGTAATCCACGTCCTTGGTGGGGTCGTTGGGAATAAGTCCCAAATCGCGGTAAAGACATTTGTAGAACACTTTCAGGGACGCAAGCTTTCTGTGCCTTGTTTTGGCGGAATTATTCCGCTCGGTGGCGACGTAGCTTAAATAGTTGAGAACGTCCAGCCGTGAAAAATCCCGAACGTACTCGAGGGGCACGTCGTTTATGGGAATGTCGTTAAGGGGCGTTTCGGGGTTTACGTCCCCTTTTTGTATTTTTACGTACCTCAAAAAAAGCCGCAGGTCGATGTAGTATGATTCCAAAGTCCTCTCCGCTTTGATTTTGACTACCCGCTGGTAGGTGAAAAATTCGTTTAAATAATGAGGACATTCCTTAGGATTTATTTTATGCGCTGCCATAAATAGCCTCCGATATTCGTATAATACCTGTATGCGGTCGGAAATTCCGTCCGTATATCGGGATAAAGCCGTTAATTTTGCCTATATTAATTTTAAACCCAAAAAAAAATTTTGTCAAGGTATAGAAATATAAAAAAAAATATGTTATAATAAAAATATCTATTATATTTAACAGGAGCTGATAAAATTGCCAATAAATTACAGCAGAGAAAAAATCGCCGACGGAATACACTACAGCACGATTATCAACAAAAGGCTGAAAACCAACTATATCATCGTTCACCTGCTCACGGTGCTTTCGGAGGAAACTGCCTCTCTGAACGCGGTTATACCTGCGGTTTTGGCGTCCACAAACGCAAAGCTGACTACCATCACCGATTTCAGCATGAAACTTTCCTCGCTGTACGGTGCGTCGGTAAGGGGCTACGCCGCGAAACAAAGCGACAATCAGAACCTTGTGATCTCCGCGGGGTGCATTAACGACCGCTACTGCTTAGAGGGCGAACGCATTACCGAGGAGCTTGCGGAGGTTGTGGCGGACTGCCTTACAGACCCCCATTTGGAGGGAAACGCTTTCTTTGAGAGCGATTTCGCCCTGAAAAAGCGGGAGCTTTTGGACGAAATCGACGCGGAGATTAACTCAAAGCGTTCCTACGCCTTTAAGAGAGCCAATTTAAACGTTTTCAAGGGCGAGCCTGCCGCTGTTTCCGCAAGAGGAGACAAGGAGCAAGCCGAGAAAATCACGGCTGCGGAGGCTTACGGGCAGTACAAAAAGCTGCTTAAAACCGCCCGTATGGAAATATTTTTCATAGGCGCGGAGCCTAACGAAAGCTGCAAGAGGATACTTTCCGACAGGCTGTCAAAAATTGACAGGGATTACGCCGGAGACAGCAAGGCTGAAAAGTCCCCGTTAAAGGCGGAGGTATGCCGCGTTACCGAGCCGTTGGACATTGCTCAAAGCAAGATGTTTATGGCTTTCAAAACCGATTGTGATAATCTTGACGCAATGGGCGTATTTGACGCGGTGTACGGCACAACGCCAAACTCAAAGCTGTTTATGAACGTCCGCGAAAAACTCAGCCTTTGCTACTACTGCTCGCTGATGTACAACGAGGCAAAGGGCGTTGTGTACGTTGACAGCGGCACGGAGCACGCCAACACGGGCAAGGCGGAGGCGGAGATACTCAACCAGCTTGAGGCTATGAAAAAAGGCGATTTCACCGACGAGGAGCTTGAAAACGCGAGACGCTCCATTCTCAATCACCTGCGGGGCGTGAACGACAGCTTTAACTCTCTTGCAAACTGGTATTTCGCCAGAATATGCGACGGCAATATCTACACCCCCGAAGAGCAGATCGAAAGAATAAACAAAATCACCCGCGAGGACGTTATCGCCGCCGCAAATACCTTAAAGCTGGATACCGTCTATGTTCTTACGGGAAAGGAGGCTGTCTGATATGGAAAAGAAAGTTGTCAGAAACGAACGCACGGGTGAGCGGTACACCTATGTCAAGCACCCAACGGGTTTGGATATTTTCATTTGGAAAATGGAGGATTACAGCATTACCCACGCCCTTTTCGGCACGAAGTACGGCTCGATAAACACCAAATTCAAGACCAAGGACGAGCCGGACTTTATCACCGTCCCCAACGGCATTGCCCACTATCTGGAGCACAAGCTCTTCGAGAACGAGGACTGCGACGTGTTCAGCCTTTACGCAAAAACAGGGGCGTCCGCAAACGCGTATACTTCTTTTGACAAGACCTGCTACCTTTTCAGCTGTACGGACAATGTTTACGAGTCCCTCGAAATACTTCTGAGCTTTGTTCAAGACCCCTATTTCACCGAGGAAACCGTCCGCAAGGAGCAGGGCATAATCGGTCAGGAAATAAGAATGTACGACGACGACGCGGGCTGGCGGGTTTTCTTTAATATGCTGCAAGGTATGTACCACAACCACCCGGTTAAAATCGACATCGCGGGCACGGTTGAGAGCATTGCCAAAATCAACGCGGATTTGCTGTACAAGTGCTACCGCACGTTCTACAACCTTAACAATATGGTTCTCAGCATCGCGGGAAACGTGGACGAGGACAAGGTTCTCGAGATGTGCGACAAGCTGTTGAAACAGGGCGGCAACCCCGAGCTGGAGACAGCTTTTGAGGACGAGCCGGAAACAGTCCTCAAAAAAGAGGTAGTCCAAAAACTGGAAATCGCCATGCCTATGTTCAATATAGGCTTTAAGGCTAAGCCGGAAACGGGCATAGAGGCTCTCAAAGCGGAGACGGAGACTAACTTTGTCCTGTCGCTTTTGGCGGGAGAAAGCTCCGATTTCTACAAAAAGATTTACGACGAGGGGCTGATAAACTCAACGTTTTCCTCCGAGGTTTTCAGCGGGGACGGCTACTGCTGCTCCATTTTCGGCGGCGAATCGAGAAATCCACGGCTTGTCCGCGACAGGCTTATCGAGGAGATAGAACGGCGCAAAAAAGAGGGTTTCGACGAGGAAAAGTTCAAAAACATCAAGAAAGCCTATTACGGCGCGCTTATCCGCGACCTTAACGACGCGGAGGCTATTGCCACGAATATGCTTAACGCGGGTATGGAAAAACTTTCCGCCTTCGACGCTATCGAAACCGTTGCCGCCGTCACTTTTGAGGACATTACAAAACGGCTTGAAAAAATAAATACGGAAAATGTTACCATATCAATCATAGAACCCCTGAACGGCAAGGAGGAACAGAATTGACGAACGCGGAATGGAATACTTTATCTTTCCCGGAGCTGGGCATTGAGCTGCCGGTGTACAGCACGGCGTTTTCGATATTTGGCTTTGACATTAAATGGTACGGCATTTGCATAACGCTGGGCGCGTTTTTGGCGGTGCTGTACTGCTTTAAACGAATGAAAAGTTTCGGCGTGGACGACGACCGCGCCGTGGACGTGGTATTTCTCGCCGCCATAGGCGGAGTTGTCGGGGCGCGGCTTTACTACGTCTTTATGCGGTGGGACGAATACAGGGACGATTTATCGAAGATTGTCACCGACATACGCAGCGGCGGACTTGCCATTTACGGCGGAATTATCGGGGCGGTGCTTGTGGGGGCGATAGTTGCCAAAATACGCAAGGTCAGGCTCGCTCCCCTGCTTGATTTGGCGGGAATGGGTTTCCTTATCGGGCAGGCTTGCGGCAGGTGGGGCAACTTTTTCAACCACGAATGTTTCGGCAGAAACACTTCCCTGCCCTGGGGCATGACAAGCCCGAAAATTCAGGCGGATTTGCAAAAGCATATTTACGACATATACGAGGCGACGGGCGTTGAGGTTGACCCCGCGCTGCCCGTACACCCGTGCTTTTTGTACGAATCGTTATGGTGCGTGCTGGGGTTTGTGCTGCTGCATTTGTACTCAAAACGGCGCAAATTTGACGGCGAGCTGTTCTTTATGTACATCGGCTGGTACGGTTTGGGCAGGGTCTTTATCGAGGGACTTCGCACCGACAGCCTTATGGTGGGACATCTGCGGATTTCCCAGCTTGTGGCGGGGATTTGCGTGGCTGCCTCGATAGCGGTAATATTCGCGGTGCGGCACAAGATAAAAATGGACGGCGAGTATGTTTTCTACAAGGACACCGACGAGTTTAAGCGGATTATCGCCGAGACGGAGGAAAAGTACAAAGCCGCCGAGGAAAAGCAAGCCGCGAAAAAAGCGGCGAAAAAACGTCCGAAAGACGACGGAGAGCTGCGTCCCGAGGACAGGCTTGTCGATGATGAAAACGAGGAGGAGAACGAAAATGGCGAAGATAATTGACGGCAAAGCCGTTTCCGCAAAGGTAAAGGAGCAAGTCCGCAAGGAGGCGGAGGTACTTAAGGAAAAGGGCTTGGAAATCGGTCTGGCGGTGGTGATTGTTGGGGACAACCCAGCCTCCCGCGTGTACGTAAACAACAAGAAAAAAGCCTGCGCCGAGGTGGGTTTCAACTCTTATGAGTACGCCCTACCCGGGGAGACTTCCGAGGCGGAACTTCTTGAGCTTGTGGAAAAACTTAACAATGACGGCAAGGTAAACGGCATTTTGGTGCAGCTGCCCCTGCCGGAGCAGATTAACGAAAACGCGGTCATAAACGCCATTCGTCCCGAAAAGGACGTGGACGCGTTCCACCCCGAAAACGTGGGACACATTATGATTGGGAACTTCAGCTTTCTCCCCTGCACCCCCGCGGGGGTTATGGAGCTTATCGCCGAAACCGGCGTGGACGTGTGCGGCAAAAACTGCGTTGTTATCGGCAGGAGCAACATCGTGGGCAAGCCTATGGCAATGCTGCTGCTGCACAAAAACGGCACGGTTACCATATGTCATTCCAAAACGAAAAATCTTGCTGAAATATGCGCCAACGCCGATATTCTCGTTGCCGCCGTGGGCAAAGCGGACTTTGTAACTCCCGATATGGTAAAGGAGGGCGCGGTTGTCATCGATGTGGGAATGAACAGAAACGCGGAAGGCAAACTCTGCGGTGATGTGGACTATGAGGCTTGCGCCCACAAGGCGGGGTACATAACGCCCGTCCCGGGGGGCGTGGGTCCTATGACTATCGCTATGCTTATGAGGAATACGCTGACTGCGGCAAAAATACAGAATAATATAGATTAATTTTTCGTACCGAAACGAATACACCCCGCGAATGCGTCAATACTATTCGCGAGGTGTATTTTTTTGAAAAGAATATATGTAATTATTTCCATTTTTGCCCTAATATCGGCGGCATTGATTGTACGGCTTATCGGGCTGATAAACGACGACGAAATAACCGCCGTTTCCGCGGGTAAAGGCACGTACACGGTAAAATCCGTGGTCGGTTACGGCGGAATTTACGACTGCAATATGCTCCCACTTGTGAACTGTACGGAAAAATACGACGCCGTGGTGATACCAAACAGCAGCGGCGCGGTGCGGATACAGCCCTACCTTTTGGGCTGGGACGCTTATTACAGCGGCATAAGCGGCACTCGCCCCTTTCTCTGCGAGGTAAGCCCCGCCGCGTATGCTCTCGGCGACGAAACGGTTATTTTCCGCTCCCTCGTCAGGACGGACAGCAGGCAGCTTGCTCCCCATATTGTGGGGTATACCTCCGACAATGTGGGTATGTACGGTCTTGAAAAGGCTTTCGACGAATATCTTCGGGGCAGTTTTTCGGTGAACTCTGCCACCTTTGGGGTGGACGCTTTGGGCGGGGTTCTCGGCGGGGTGGACAGCAGTATTGTACCGGAAGAGCCTGTCAAAAGCGGTATTGTCACAACAATTGACAAAAATATCCAGCAAATCTGCGAGACGGCGGTTACCGATTTTGAGATAAAAAAGGGCGCGATTATCGTTATGGACGTTAAAAGCGGCGACATAAAAGCGGTGGTGAGCTGTCCCGATTTTGACCCAACCGACATAGCCGCCTCGCTGAACGACGGCAATTCCCCTTTTGTGAACAGGGCTTTTTCGGCGTACAGCGTAGGCTCGATTTTCAAACTTGTAACCGCCGCCGCCGCTTTGGAGCAGGGCATAAGTCCCGAGTACAGCAACCTTTGCGTGGGGTCTATAGACATAAACGGACAGGTTTTCAACTGCCACAAATGGGGCGGGCACGGCGAAATCAACATGCGGGAGGCAATGGTGCAGTCCTGCAACCCGTACTTTATCGCTTTAAGCCAATACCTTGACGGTGAGCGGTACGTTCAGACCGCCGCCGACTTGGGTTTCGGGGAAAGTTTTGAATTTTGTCCGGGAATGGTTTCCTCGGCGGGAAATCTGCAAACCCCGCGTGAAATCGCCGTCGCCGCCGAAAGGGCGAATATGTCTTTCGGGCAGGGCATGCTTACAGCCACTCCCCTGCAAATCTGCCGAATGACCGCCGCGATTGCCAACGGCGGCGTGATAAGTACCCCTCGGCTTATAAACGGTTTTTTGGACGAAAACGGCGAGATTGAGTACGCCCCCATAGCCGCGGGCGAACGGGCGATTTCCTATGAGACGGCTAAAACCTTGAAAGGCTTTATGGTGAGGACGGTTCGGGCGGAGAATTCCATGTCAAAGCCCGACAAAACAGCGGCGGGCGGGAAAACCTCCACCGCCCAAACGGGTACTTTCGATGAAAACGGCAACGAGATAATGAACTGCTGGTTCACGGGATATTTCCCATCATATAATCCGAAGTACGCGGTGACCGTCCTCATTGAGGGGGGCAAGTCGGGGAATTCCGTGTCGGGTCCCGTTTTCAGGCAGATTGCCGACAATATTACGATATATGAAAGGACGGTTGGGGGCAATTCGCGGTGAATTTTAGGATGTAAAAATTGCGGAAAAAGTACAAAAAATCGGTCTGTAGGGAAATTTTTTCTGCGGATCGGTTTTTTATTTTGGGAAATGTGAGTTTCCGCCGCTTTTTTCTTTCCAAGAAATAAGTCTGTCATAAATTTTTCGTTTAAGCAAATTGAAAGCTGCGTAAACTGCGGGCAGTGCAAGTCAAAATGTCCTTATGAACTGGACACGCCCGCGCTGCTTATGGAAAATTACGCGGATTATGTCAAGGTGCTTGCGGGGGAGGTCAGCGTTGGGAATTAAACGAGGGGCGCGATTTAATTGTTTTACCGTCAAGCTTATATATCGTTTCCGGCTTGGCTCGGCTGTACCTTTTTTACTTATTTTGAAAATGTGTTTAGCCGTCCCCTGCGGCAGATTTGCTTTCGCACTTGACATTTGCGGCGGTATGTGCTAAAATATAATCAAGAAAGAAACCGACAGGAAGTGAAAGCAGTGCCCGAAAAACTTAACATTGCGGGAGAGGTCCTCGCGGCGGCGGAGCAAAAGAAAGCCTATGACGAGGTGTGCAAAAAGGTTCTTGCGCTGAAAGAGATTGCCGCACGTATTCTTGCAGCGGTTGTTGAGGAGCTGAAAGGTTGTACGATTGAGGAAATTATTTCCTTTATCGGAACGCCAGAAATCGGAAACATTCCCGTTGACGTTGACGCGCCTATGATTTCTCTCGAAAACAGCGAGGATACAACTATCAACGAGGGGAAACGATTTTTTGACATAAAGTTCACGGTGAAAGCTCCTGTTTCGGGAGAGTACCTACAGCTTATCATAAATCTTGAAGCGCAGAAAAATTTCAGCCCGGGCTACTCAATTCTGAAACGCGGCATATACTATTGCAGCAGGCTCATTTCGTCGCAGTACGGAATGGTGTTTACAAAGTCCGATTATGACAAAATCCGCAAGGTTTACTCCATATGGGTGTGTACCAATCCGTCCGAGGAGTACAAGCGGACAATTGCGCGGTATAAGCTCAGCAAGGAAATGCTGGAGGGTGAAACAAAATTCAAAAGTCTTGCAGACGAGGAAAAGGAACGCCGTAACTATGATTTGATTTCGCTCGTGCTGATAGGACTTGACGACCCGAAAAGCGAGGAGCTGTCAAACGGCATAATACGTATGCTGTCGGTGCTTTTTGCGGAGGATATGAATTTCAAGGCGAAAATAACCGAGTTGGAGAACGAGTATAATATTAAGATGACCGAAGAAATTGAGGAGGAGGTTGAGCGTATGTGTAATCTTAGCGAGGGCGTTTGGGAGAAAGGCGTTGCTAAAGGTGTTGCCAAAGGTGAAAATAATATGCTAACGCGTATTATTGCAAATTTAATGTCAAAAGGAATGAACTTTGACGAAGCGTTAAATTTCCTTGATATTATTCCCGACAATGCCGATGAAATAAAGGAAATGATTAATAAAAAATAACGAGGTTGAGTGTATGTGTAGTATTCGTATATTTGGAGAATCGGTTGAACCGCAGCGATAACACAGACCTACCTAATATTGAGAATGTCAGCTTTGTAGGCTGATTTAAACACATCAAATAAAAGTTCCGCCGGGCGTTATCGTTTGATAGTGCCCGGCGTTTTTTAATTGCTCATCACAGTCTCAATGTCCTTGCAATGCTATTCAGAGTGATTTTCATTTAATAGTTTATTGTGTTTAATTAGTTCATTGATAGAGTTGCAGACTTCCATTATAATCGTTTTTTCATAACTTGTATGACCGTTCATAATATGAGAAAACTCATCAAAATAATCTCTGGAAAAACCGCTTTGATTTCCCGTCATAATTTCAGACAAGGTTGTTTCCAATGCCTCGCAGATATTTACGAGAAGTTCCAGACTGACATGATTTTTTCCGCACTCTACCCTGCTTATGTAAGACGTGGTAACATTGACGATCTCCGCAAGAGCGCTTTGCGATATTTTTTTGCGTTTTCTCTTTTTTGGATTCTTTCTCCCAGCAATATGTAGTTGAATTGCATATTTTTGACCTCCGATAAAATTTTATTGCAAATATAAAATATCTGCACATATAATATTTTACCACACATGAAAATATGAATTTTAAATTGCATAAAATATTAACCAATATTAAATTTTTTATTAAATATACACTGTAACTTAAATATTTTAAGTTACAGTGTATTTTATTTTTGAAAAAAATATTGTATAATGTCAAAAAGCGTAAATTTACGCGGAAAGGATAGCAAATTTATGACGGATAAAGAAGAAAATTTAAGCAAATACGAGCAAAAAGAAAAAATAAGACACAGATATAAAGGCATTGATGCGTCGGAATTGGAGGTAATTCCCGCGCTGCCGCAAACGGATATATACAATTCGGACAAAGAATTGCGTGTTGCGGTTTACGCGAGAGTATCTACAGGCGACCCGCGGCAAACGTCCTCATATGAGTTTCAAAAAAATCATTATCAGGATTACATTAGATTTCATAGAAACTGGAGTTTGGCGGCAATATACGCCGATGAGGGAATTTCGGGCACTTCTTTGCAGCACAGAGACAAATTTATTAAAATGATAAGGGACTGCGAAAACGGTAAATTTGATTTGGTTGTTACTAAAAGTATTTCAAGATTTGCGAGAAATCAGCTTGATTTTATTGAAAATATACGCAAATTGGGAGATCTCAAGCCGCCGATACCCGTAGTATTTGAATCGGAAGGAATTAATTCGCTTGAACCCGCGTTTGAAATGACTAAGCAGACTTTATATATGCTGGGAAGTCCCAATTATATTGAATTGCTTGTAAATCCCGAAACATTGTGTGTTGCGGTACGTACAACCACATCTAAAACCAATGTTAGTCATAAAATAAATTGGAATAATCTTTGCGGCAAAAACAGCTATGAAATTGTCAGTACATCTTTTATCGCACGGCTGACAAACATATGCAATACGCTTAAATCAACAGGTTCGTACAAAATAACAGGCAATTACAGCGGCGATAAAAATATTGCGTACTTTGATCTTGAAAAAGCTTTTGAGATTTCGGGTGATGAATTATGAGAAATTTTGTCCGTTCGCAACTGATAATAGACAATGAATTCAGGCGTTTATTTTTGGATAAAAGCAGTGAAAAAATCAAAAAATTAAAAGAAAGTATTTTATCAGACGGGTGCATAAATTCTCTGCACGTATGGGATGGCATTCTGCTCGACGGATACGACAGATATGAAATTTGCGTAAGCAACGGCATTTCCTTTGAAGTTTGCGAAATGAGTTTCAAAAGCCGAAACGAAACCATTGAATGGATATGCGTAAATCAATTAAAAAGAAAAGATTTGACATTAAAAAAGCAGAAATATCTTATGGGAAAACTTTATATAGTACGAAAAAATATCGGAATTGGAAATGGAATACCGACAAAAATTATACAAAAATTATTTTCGGAGGCATTTAAAAGAAATTCATCAACCGTAAATGTTTATAGTTTCCGAATTTGACAAAAGTTTGAAGGACGATTTGTTCAAAAGCAAATTGGGAAGAGTTTCCGTAAGGGAAATTTCAAGAGCAGCCGCTGAACGTCATAACGGCACATCGGGCTATGCAGACGCAATTATGACCTATTACAATAAAAAGATGAAAGTTCCGTTACATTCCGATAAAATAACGAAAAAGCTGGCAATTTACTCTGTTGCGGAAATAAAAGAATTAATGTCAGAAACATAAAACCGGAATAATTTTTTTATTTACACTTCGCACGTTTGCTTTACGTCTTTTGAGTTATTCATATAATTAATTGTTTTT
>JAMPDU010000004.1 GCA_023665505.1 Ruminococcus sp. | reverse complement strand
GTAAAACCCATTTTGGATAACCCCGGCAGGTGTGCAAGCACCTGCATATCTCTTAATGAACTTTTGTCAATACCTACGAGACGGTGACATCTTTTAATGTTTCTAACCTAAATCCATTTTCCAAAAATGACATTGCAATAACTCTACGGTCATCACTTTATCATTTTGAAAAACCCCGTCTGTCGCCACACGCGACAGATATGTTGGGGATAGACGTAAACAAAAAAATTGCACAGACCCTAACTGGAAAACTGTGCCTACTCGTGTTATTGATGTGATAAAAAGCTGTTAAATATCATTATAATTAGAAGATTTTACATAAAATGTTTACAAGATAAAATTCACATAATATTAATAAAAAATTCTTTATTTTGCCATTGTCAATTTTGTTTTTATGTGTTATAATGATGTTAATCAAAAGAAAGTTATCCGGAGTAACTGTAAAAAAGTTATGAAGAAGATAATTAATAACAAAATCTTGAGACGAGTTACGTCGACGAAATCACTTGACTTAGAAAGAAGCAGACATGAATGTAAAATTTGCTTACAAGCCTATCTGATTGTCGATGAAATCGGATAGGCTTTTTTGTATTTATAATGATGTTTTCGGTGTAAATATTTGCACCGATTACATAAAAAAATTTAAGAAAGGAGGAGAATTTTTATGACAGATAAACGCGAGCTTATGAAAGAACTAAAACAGAAGCAGCGTGAGGCTCAAAAAGCAGAAGACGAGTTCAACAAAATACAGATGTCATGTAAAACGTCTTGTATTCCTGAACTGCTTTTGAATAATGAAAAACTGCGTGAAATTATTTTGCCGTTAGATGTTTTTGAGGCAGAAGTAATTTTTGCAGAGTTAATCAACTCAGATGCTTTTTTTGCATTTGTTGACAACACTATTAAAAACAGTTCTGAACTCGTTCAAAAAGCTCGCAAAGCCAAAGCTGCTAAAGCTGAACTCCGCAAGCAAAAGAGTGCGGCTCGTAAAGAAACGGCTGCTGCACAGGAAGTTGTTTTGGAAGAACCGTATGTGTTTGAGAAACAAACAGAAACGGTTTCCGAAACTATTCAAAGCAGTACAGAATTTGAAAATCAAACCGAGTTTTAATTCTGTATTGCTGCGGAAATGTTGATTAAAATTTTTTGCAATTGCTGCAAAAAAAGTCTGCTTGTCAAAATTTAATTTTTTGACAAGCAGGTTAATCGGCATTGTGAGGTTTTGACTAAAAGGGTCGCAGGGGAAAATATGAAGTGTAGCGGAATATTGTCCCCCGCAAGTTAAGGGTTCGGGCGGACTCAGAACCGCAACCCTTTGCTTGCACGACCCCTATGTGAGACAGATTTATTGACATTGGATAGTGACATCTTGAACCCTTTCATGCAACATCGCAGCTACGACGTCGCGCGTGACATACATTATGACGAAAGGGAAATCATCCGTGTTTTACATCTGCATATATGCGGTAATTTACTTTGCATTTATGCTATGCAAGACAAATACTATAGTCAAATTTTTTGACAGAAAGCGAGGAATTTTTACTATGATAAAAAATAACATAAGAAACATCAATGAAAAACTGATTCCAACTACTGTACGTCTGGAGGAACCAGCGTATAACAAGTTCAAGGAATTAGCAAAAGAATCCGGCTCAACATTGGGCGAAATACTTCGCCACACCTTAGAATTTTCGCTTGATAAATATCTCAAGCGGGTTGGGTATTCGGATAATGAAAAGACAGCCGAGCTGCTGTCTGCTGTACGTGAGCTTTGTGATATTTGCGGCGGCATCTACAACGAGATTCACCGTATCGGTATCAACTACAACCAAGAGCTGCGGCTGAAAAATGCCGAAGCGAAACGAGACGCTGTTTTGGGAAAAGGCTATATGTCTGTATCCCAAAAAATGCAGGCGATAGACGAGTACGAGAATGAGACAGCAGAAATCAAAAAGACCTGCCTTGAACCTGACGTGCTTCAGGACATATTAACTCGGTTTGAAAATGCCGTTGAGAAAGCGAGGTCGTTTATATGGTTACATTAGTAAATCGTACGGCAAATGGAATTGCCGCTCTGATGTATGTTTTAAACGGCGCGGGACACAACGGCGCAGAGTTCAGAAACAGAATGGTTACGCCCATTTATATGAGCGAGGACGTTTTGTATTTTGAGCAAATGAACCGATATTGGAGACGTGCGCGGTCTAATCACAAGACGCAGTTGATTACGATTATTCAATCATTTTCATTAAAAGAACTTGACCCGAATAATCCGAACGACATTTTGAAAGCGAATATGATTGGACAGGAATTAGTCAGACGACATTTCCCCGGCAGGCAAGCTCTTGTATGTACGCAGACGGACGGAAAAGGCGGCAAAGTTCACAATCACATCTTAATTAATGATGTTTCAATGGTTGACCGCAAAGGCTGCGACAAAAATCAATATCATTACACTTCCGTTGAGAGGTGGACTAATGAAATTGCGAGCGAGTATACCATTATTGATACCGGAAAAAAGTGTCCGGAAAAGGTAACAAAAGAGGAAAAACGGTATACGGAGCGAGGCGAGTATTGCTTTATAACGGACATAAAAAACCGTGTGGAAAAAGCAATGGAAAGCTCCGAAAGCGAGGACGATTTTATTGAAAAATTAAAATCAAACGGCGTTTCGGTTAAGCGAGGAAAAAGCAAAACATACGGTGATTATTTCACGTATGAACTGGACGTTTCAACTGTTCCCGAGGGAACTAAACCGCCGAAGTGCGGATTTAAGAGACGTTCGTACAGAATGGGCGAGGACTACAGTCCTGCTGCGCTTGAAAAGGAGATTGAACGTGTGAGAAAAACTTCGCACACGTCGGTCGGCACTTTCAGCACTTTTAGTACGAAAAATTCACCGGCGTTTACATCTTCTCACAAGGAAAATGTGAGTGTTTCCGAGGAAAAAGTCAGTGTGCTGCAGGCTGTTTCCGAGACGGAGTTTGAGCTTGAACCGAAGATGAAAATGTCTTCCGTTCGGGAAAAACCGGACGAGGAATGTCGGGCTGAGGCTGCCGTTCCGGCAGTCCCGAAGCCTGCTGAAGACGTGAGTGTTCCTGCTGCGATTCAGCGGATTGTTGTTGATGACAGTGACGACGAAGAGACGGACTTCGTCAAAACCAAGCGCGGTCGCAGGAACGGAGAGCGGCGAAAGCGTGATGTTCCTGTGAATGCTCAGGAACAGGTAGTTACCGATTCGAGCCGGTTTGATTCCGCATTTGAGCAACTGCCTGATATTGATGAGGCGGGCACTCACAGCGGTAAGTCTGATGACGAGGAGTATGGGAATTAGCTGCAACAGGTTGAGCGGCGGCGTTTTATGCCGCTGCTCTTCACTGTTTGATACATTGACCAAAAGAAAAAAGAAACCCTTGAAATTTCTGTGTTTGAAATCAGTGAATATGAATATTCGGTAATCGTCATTAGCTGCTGCGTGATTGTAGAAGAGCATAAGGGGAAATGTCACACGAGGCAAAAATTTCAGCACAAATTGCTGCACAAAACCTGTTTTTTGCCCGTGCAGGCAATTTCATTTTTGTGCAGTGACACAGATGTTTCGTGAAACATCACAAAACAGATGTTTAAAGTAAGTTGACAATTAGATAATTGTTACAGGTAAGATTTGCCAAAAGTTCCGTCAAAATGACGAAAGTTTTCCACACCCTTAATATTCTATTAAAATCTCAAACAGATGTTTTAGAGATTTTCGTAAAAAGTTTCGCACTTTTTTATTAACGGTTTAATTTGTCTGTGTTTTTGTGCAAAAATTCTCCCATTTTATGGAAAAATTGGCACAAATAATTTTTTGCCGTGAAATGCTTGTGCAGCCATTTGTGCTGACTTTTTATCGATATTATCAATAAAAAAAGCATTGTTACACAAAAACACAAGTAAATATATATTATATATATAAGAAAAAAATTATATAATTAGGCACATTGTATATTAAAAAATAAAAAATTATTTTTTTCTATAAAGGGTTTGAAAATTTTTTGTGTTTTTGTGCAGTAAGCATATGCTAATATCACATAGCCTAAAATCACACGACGTGTGACATCAGAAATTCTTCTACTTCTTGAATTACTTTGCGTAAGAGTGCGCCAAAAAATTTTTTCAAAAAATTTCAGAAAACTATTGACAAAGCTTTTAAAGCGTGATATAATGTCAATAACGGCATATTAAAACTTTTGTTTGTGACGAGAATGTGAGGCGTATGTTATGTTACATCTTAGTAAAAGAATAAGTTTTTTTGGAAGCACAGTAGGCAGGCTATATTTTATATGGCTTTGTTTATCGTGCTTTTTGTGTTTTTGTAGTTCGTTCGGACAAGTGCGGATGAATCCACCGTGATAAAAATAGCTGCTGCACTGGGGTGCAGCAGGTTGTTGGATATGGTAATATTTTACTTTTACGTACAAAGTATGCCGGTGATAAGGCTCAGTCTTTGAATTTCAAAACGTTCTCCACAATCTCGGCGACGCGTATTGCCTCATCATCGGACAGACCACTCATTGCCTTTTCTATGCGGCGTTTGGCTTCCGAAGAGGTCGGCTTTACATCAAGGTCAAAATCAAGCAGGTCGGACATGGAAATTTTCAGTCCGTCGCAAATTTTGTAAATCGTTTCAATTGTAGGGCACCTCTCGCCCCGCTCAATCCGTCCCAGATAGGCAGGGTAAATGTCGGAGGACAGTGCGAGGGCTTCTTGGCTGATTTTGCGCTCCGTCCGAAACTTCTTTATTCTCTGCCCCACGGCGTATGAAATTTTATCTCTTTTAAAGCTCAATTGTGCACTTCCTTTATACTCATATAGTATAACTTTACACTTTATATGCGGTTTATTCAACGCCTTTTGTTAGCATATAAAACATTCACTAAACAGCTTGACAACGCTTTAACCGTGTGCTATAATAAAATTATAAAATTTTTGTCGAATTATTTTTGCAGAATGACAGCGGCTGTCTATCTCGTGTGGTATAATATAAATAGCAAATAATTACTGTCTGTAAAAAATATACAAAAACTACGGCGGATTTTAACGCAAATGTAGAAATGTGTATAATTTTATTGAAAAATAAGTAAATTTGTTGTATAATTATATTAACAAGGGAACTGGATTTTGTGCAAAATGATAGATTTAGTTCGGGGTTTAAGTTTAACCGTGTACTGGTAATCTACAGCAAGCTTATGAACGGCGAGGTCATAAATAAGTATGACGAAGCCAAATATTTTGATGTTGACCCCCGTTCCATTCAACGGGATATTGACGATTTACGCTGTTTTTTCGCTGATAACGCGGATTCGGGCGGGAACAACAAGGAGCTTGTTTACGATAAGCACCTGAACGGCTATCACCTTGTGAGCGGCGATATGACTGCGCTTACAAACAGCGAGGTGCTGGCGGTCTGCAAGATACTGCTGGAAAGCCGCGCGTTTACCAAGGACGAGATGTCACCGATTATAAACAAGCTGCTGACCTGTTGCGTCCCGCCGAAAAACAAGCGCAAGGTGAACGACCTTATTTCAAACGAGCTTTACCACTATACCGAATTAAATCATCACAAAGAGTTTGTTGGCAGTATGTGGGAAATCGGCGAGGCGGTGCAGCAGCATTTGTGTATGAAAATTGTCTACACGCGGCAGGACGGCACAACGGTTGAGCGCGTAGTTCAGCCTGTGGGGATAATGTTTTCGGAGTTTTATTTTTATCTGACGGCGTTTATCGAGGACATCGACAGGAAAGCCGAATTTCAAAATCCCGACGATGTTTTTCCCACAATTTACCGTATTGACAGGATACAGAGCTTTGAGGTGCTGGAACGGCACTTTGATATACCTTACAGGGACAGGTTCGAGGAGGGCGAGTTCCGCAAGAGGATACAGTTTATGTACGGCGGGAGGCTGCGGCGGATTAAGTTTTTGTACAAGGGTGTCAATCCCGAGGCTGTGCTGGACAGGCTGCCTACGGCTAAGGTGATTGAGGAAACCGATGAGGGATTTGTTATTACTGCGGAGGTTTTTGGGGATGGGGTGGATATGTGGGTTAGGAGTCAAGGGGATTTGGTAAAAATGCTGTAATTTAAAATTAAAGATAAAAATTTATATTTATTGGAGGTAAATAAATGTATGCTTCAAACGCTTTTATTTGTTCACAGATAATTGTGAAAAACCCTGTTTTAGATGAAAATGAAACGGTAAAGAAAGTATACTTTTGCTGTTTGAGAAGATATTTGAATATGACAAAATATGCTTCGGCAAAATATGCACGGGCACAAATGAAAGTATATAATAATCTTTTGTGCGTTAATGATACCCCAAATCATAAAAGTGCGGCAGGTATACTTGAAAATATTTCGATGATTGAAAAATATAAATATCTGTTGTTTTTTGATTTATTTGCTGTTTTGGGATATGATAAGACTATACTCAAGTCAAAGTCAATGCACAGCACTGTTGCGTCAATGATAAAAGAGCTTTCGCCAAACAATGGGAAACAGGCGGTAAACAGCATTATTAACGCGTTATGCGGGAATAACAAGGCATGGGCAGATATGAAAAAATATCCTCAAATAGGCTGTTTTGAAGAATATTTGGAATGCGTAAGAAAAAATATAGATTTTATAGGCAAAAATCCGTTTAATATTGTAATCACGGCAACAATGAGTGCGGGAAAATCCACATTTATTAACGCACTGACCGGAAAAAATGTTACTCTTTCGCAAAACACCGCGTGTACGAGCAAAATCCACAATATTGTCGGAAAACCTTTTGACGATGGGTTTACATATGAAAGCGACCATGATATTGTTATGGACGCGGGCAGGGAGGAATTGCTTAACGATAATGAAAAGAATATGTCCGGAACTATTGGTGTAAGTACGTATTATAATGGAGAATTGGGCGGAAAGAGGATAGTTCTTCGCGATACTCCGGGTGTAAATTCAAGTGAAAATGATGACCATAAAATAATTTCAGAAAACATTATAAAATCAAGAAAATACAAGCTTATGCTGTATATACTTAATGCAACTCAGCTTGGCACAAACGATGATGAACTGCATCTTGAGTTTGTAAGCAAAAATATCGGAAGAACTCCGATATTATTTATTATGAACAAGGCAGACGCTTTTGAGGGCGCGGACGACGACCTTGAAACGGCTATTGAAAAGCAAAGGCAGTATTTGAAAAAAATCGGGTTTAAAGAACCTATGATATGTCCGGTATCTTCAAGAATAGGCTATCTTTGCAAGAAGTCGGCAAGCGCGGGTCTTTCACGAATGGAGATGCTTGACCTTGGCTGCGGGACAAGCCGTTTTGAGGAAAACAGTCTTGCGGAATATTATGAGAAAGCTTTCCCCGAGATAAAAATTGAAAATTCCGATGACAAAACAAGACAGACGTTAAAAAACTGCGGGATTGCATATGTTGAAAAAATAATCGGCAGATACTGCCGATAAAATAAGGAGAATGAAAAATGACACATATTTATGTAAAATACAACCCATACAAATTGCAAACAACGCTTAAGGTAGACGGAAATGTTCTTGAACGGGACAGCGCAATAACAAGAGCGATTGAAGGAAAGCGCTTGCAGGAATGGATAGGAAGCTTTCCGTACAGCCTTGCGGACGAGCTTAATTCAGTCGATTTTGAGGTTGAATTTTATGGAATGAAATTGGATTGGGACGATTTTGAAGAAGCCTTCAATCTGGCAAAAAAACAAGGAACAATAAGAAATCTCAGCCTTAAATTTACAGAAGGAAAATCAGACGAGGCTATAAATCAAAAAATTATAAATATATTCGGAGATTTACGGGAAGGTCCCGTAGATGATTTCAGAGACATAAAACTAATTAAAATTTTTAATAATGTACTTAATGATGTTTTCCCGATAAATGTAATTGCAACAATGAGTTCGGGAAAGTCAACACTTATCAATTCTTTGCTCAATAAAAAACTTATGCCGTCAAAAAATGAAGCGTGTACGGCTGTTATTACGGAAATCCTTGATAATGACAGCGAAGATTTCAGCGCGTATGTTTTTGACGAGAACGGCATAATGCTGAGAGAAATTCCGAACCTTACATACGACATTATGAACGAACTTAACGGAGATGAACGTGTATCGAGAATAAGCGCGGAAGGAAATATTCCTTTTTTGGATTCCAATAATACTGCTTTGCAGCTCGTTGACACACCGGGTCCGAATAACGCACAAAATCAAAATCATAAAAATACAACTTATAATGCAATAAGAAGCGAATCCAATAATCTTATTCTTTATGTGCTTAACGGCACTCAACTCAGTACAAACGATGATGATAACTTACTGTCATTTGTTTCCGAGCAAATTCAAAAAGGCGGTAAACAGGCGAGAGACAGATTTTTGTTTGTAATAAACAAAATGGACAGTTTCAACCCCGAAGAAGAGAGCATTGAAAAAGCTGTTCAGTCGGCAAAAAAATATTTGTCAAAGCATGGCATTAACGACCCTCAGATTTTCCCGTGTTCCGCTTATGCGGCTTTGAATATCAGAACGCTGTTTAAGGATATAGACCTTTCAAATCTTACTATGGCTGAGTTCAGTAAGCTTCCCAGTGCGGCTAAGGATACTTATGCGGCAATAGAGAAATTCAACAGCTTTGAAGATATGCATTTGGAAAAGTATTCCACACTTTCTCCGAGCGCACAGAATGAGTTGAATTACCGTCTGAAAAAAGCGGAGGAAAACAGCGACGTAAAAGAACAGGCGCTTATTCACTGCGGAATTTATTCCATTGAAGCGGCTATCACGGCGTATGTAAAGAAATACGCAAGAACTAAAAAAGTAAAGGATTTGGTAGAAAGCTTTAAGGAAGTTCTCGACAGTAACCGAGTTTTGGCAAAAGCTAAGCAAACGGTATCGGAAAACGAAGAGGCTGCAAAGGCGTGTGCGGAGAGAGCAAGGATTATTAAAGAAAAAATTGCGGACGGAACGGAAGCTGCCGAGTTTAAGGCGAAAATTGACAAGCTTAATCCGATGCCCGCCATTGAGGAAAAAGCTGATGCTCTGACAGACAGCGCCGAAAGGAAAACAACGCGTATTTTCAGCAATTACGGAGAAACAATTGATAACCGTGCGGAGGCAATGCGTCTTGTCAGCACTTTCACCACGCTTAGTTCCGATTTGATTGCCGAAATGTCCGCAAACCTTGAAAGCGTAATCAACAGTGAAATCGTTGATACCGGTGAAAAATACCTGAAAGAATATCAGGAAAAACTTACCAAAATTGATGAAGCAGCAGGGATTTCGGAACTGGATTTCCAGACGGTAGACCTTGTTAAGGGAGCAATGTCAAAAATGCGGGAAACTGCGGCTGCGTGGTGTTCAAATGATTTTGCTGACAGTACGGTAAACGATTTGGGCGAAGAAACGGTTGAAGAGAAAACCTATTATGAAAAGGTCGGTGAAAAGGAAGAAAAGGTGTGGGTCGGCGAGCATCAAGAGTTTGTCGGAACCGAAAAGGTAAAGGTAGGCTCACGAAAAGAGAAGATTGGAACACGTAAGGTGAAAAATCCTGAACGAAGCGGTTTTTGGGGCTTTTTCAAATTTTGGGAACCCAAATACATTGA
This sequence comes from Ruminococcus sp., assembly GCA_023665505.1. Classification (GTDB taxonomy): domain Bacteria; phylum Bacillota; class Clostridia; order Oscillospirales; family Ruminococcaceae; genus RGIG8773. Next base: position 43,804 of record JAMPDU010000004.1, on the reverse strand, counting down.
TGAAGATATTTGCAAAGATGTTGACGTTTATGAAGATAAGGATATTTACAAAACCGTTCAAGATTTCGCAACTGTTATGCGGGATGTTATGGAAGAACGCACGCAGAAAATCGTTAAGTATAACGTAAAAACTTCCGATATTCAAATGGGACTGGTAAGTCAGTTCAGAAAAAACATTGACGAGGGCGTAGGCTCGGCACTGAGCTATGCCGAAGAGCAGATTAACAGGATAAAAGAACAGTTTAACGGTCTTTTCGGAGAGCTTGACGCGCTCATTGAGGAAAAATACGATGAACTTAATTCCTATGCCGACGAGCAGAAAACAAGCGAGGAGGAGCTTGAGAAAAACAGAAATATCCTTAACTGGATTGAGGGCAATATTTCAGAAATACACGAGCTTCTTGAAATATAAAGGGAGTGATTGAAATGAATGCGAATGTAAAAAAATATGCGGACAACGGCGACGTTAAAAGCTTGATTTATGTTTTTCTGGACAGTCTTGATGCTGACCCTACATTTGAGGCATATCGTGAGGAATTTGAATACTGCCGCAATGTTCCCGGACTGTGGGCGGCATATGAGGAGCTTACTCCTCTTATGTCCGACCAAAGCAGGTGGAACGCCGATTACTGGGTGGAGCTTAAAAAGGATTTGAAAAAAAATTTCTCCATAAAGCGTTTTGAACATATGCGGCAAGTGGCACAGGTGATTTTCGCGGATAAAATAAAGCGCATTTATGATGAGCGCAGGTCAACTGCCGAAAAGCCTGTTTCGCAGCCATCTGATATGCCACGGCAAACAAATAATTCCGAAGATAAACAAATTGAAGATGCAAAAAAGAGAATTGAGGAAATTAAGGCAAGAGAAGCCGCTGCTGCCGAAGAACGCGCAAGGAAACGCGAAGAAGCAAGAAAAGCGGAAGAAGAACGGCTACGAAAAATTCGTGAAAATGCCGAAAGGGAAATTAAAACATCCGCTCCGTCATACTCAAATACGGCGCAACGAGGTGAACCGCCAAAAAAAACAATGGGGGCGGGAATTGCACTGCTGGCGGTACTGCTGTTAATAGCCATAATCGTAGCGGCACTGCTGATAGTTCAGGCAATTCCCACCCCGTAATTAAATATATTTTTAAAGCCACCCGTATGTCAAATGATAGAACATACTATGAATCTTTAATTATTACAGAAGATAATATAAGTCAACATGTAAAAAAACAGTATACCTGTCAATTAATTGAAGGTGGTAGTTATTGCGGAATAGACAATATATACTCAATAATTGATAAGACGAAGAAATCTAACTCATTTAAAACAACTAAAGGTATTATATTTGAAAAAAAGGAGATAAAATTTAATTCCAATGGTAAAATAAGGTATAGAACCTTCTGGGAAGCTACTTATTCAAATAATTTGACTTGTTATTACAGTTCAACGGTTCGTATGGAAGATTATTAAATTTAAGGAGGCAAACAATGAAATACGAAGATACGTTAATGCCTGTGAACAAAGCTGAGGATACGGAGGAGATAAAAACAGAGGTTGTTTTAGCCGAATATCCGGAAGTAAAGGTCAGAGGCGCGGAGGATATGGATTTTTCTGTTTTGCAGTCCAATCTCGGAAACTGTCTGAAAATAATCGACGACGAGGTTATGAAAGGCTATCTTACAGACCTTCATTCTGCCGAAATTGCTCCGCTTGAGGACGATGCGCTCAATAATATGAAAGATATTCAGTTTTTTAAGATAACTGAGCTTGTTTATGAGCAGAATGAATTTTCGTCCGATAAGCTTTCAACGGTATTTCATTCGCTTTCGGGAAAGCCGGGTACCCTTGTGCTTATGATAAAGAGCAACGGCTTTACAAACGACTTTTATTTTGGTGTAAGACCGCTTACGAACAACAGCGAGGGTACAATGAGAAAATTATTTGAAAATACTCTCAAAGGACAGTTCCCGGGCAGCAAAATAGAATCTTACCGCAAAGAATATCTTGAAAAAGATATGGCGGAAACAAACGCAGACAGCATTACCGCCGTAACTTGCGTGGCAGACTATAAGCGCGAAAAAAATTCTATGAGCAACAAGGAATTTATACAGGGTTTGGAAAAATTTGTCTACAGCATGCAGGGAAAAGCTTTTACCGCTGTATTTATTGCCGACAGCGTGGGATATGACGAGCTTATGATGAGGAAACGCGAGTATGAGGAAATATATACTCAGCTTTCGCCGTTTGCGGATATGCAGCTGAATTTCGCGGTATCATCGGGAGAAAGCAGTTCAACCGGTACAAGCGGAGGAGTAACCCGCAGCTCTTCAAGCGGCGTCACAAGCGGCACGAACACAAATTACGGATATTCAAACGCACAAACCGACGGAACGAGCAGCACTCACGGCGTAACGGATACGGAAGGTACAAGCGAATCTGTTTCCGACGGAAAAACTCACACAACCGGAACTTCCGATACAAAAAGTAAAAGCGTTTCCGACTCGCACACTGACGGCACTTCAACAAGCACGTCTACAGGGACGTTTGGCAGCGTTTCCGCCGGGGTAAAATTAGGGAAAATTTTCAATATTGGCGGTTCAGTAGGTACTTCTTCAAGCACATCTCACACATCATCTCACAGCGACACTCATTCGGTAACTCACGGCAAAAGCCATACCAAAAGCGTTTCCGATGCTGTGTCAAAAACTCTTTCCCACGGAACAAACCGCTCAAATTCGGTTTCAGACACAGAGGGAACAAACAGCAGCACGACGCTGACGCAAAATTACGGCGGCGGAACTCAGTCTGGGACAAGCTACACGGTCAGTAATTCTTTCAACCTTGTAAATTCCGAAACCTTATCAAATAATTTCGGAAATACAAAGGGAATTACTCTCAATACCGAAAATATGACTATAAAGTCTATACTTGAACGCATAAAAAAGCACCTCGACCGCTTTGACGAATGCGAGAGTATGGGCATGTGGAATTTTGCCGCGTATTTTCTCGGTGACAAACCCGCCGATACGGAAACTGCCGCAAACACTTACCGTGCTCTTATGTCGGGAAACCGCAGCGGTATAGAACGTTCAGCCTCCAATACATGGACAAAAGATGACAATAATAATTATAATATTGATATGCTTCAGAAGTATGTTAAGAATTTCATTCACCCTGTATTTATGTATAACAGGCATACATACGACGGCAATGAAATTGTCGGCATATCGCCCGCTGCGCTGGTAAGCACCAATGAGCTTGCTATTCATTTAAGTCTGCCGAGACATTCGGTAAAGGGACTTCCTGTTACCGAACATGCGGTTTTCGGTCAAGAGGTTTTGACGCGGAAGGACAGAGACGATGAACGTATTGTCAATCTGGGAAAGGTCTATCATTTGGGAACGGAAATTTCCGACACAAATGTGGAGCTTGACACGGACAGCCTTGCTATGCACACATTTATAACCGGGTCTACCGGTTCCGGAAAAAGCAACGCTGTTTTTCATATTCTTGATAAACTCAGAGCAAATAAGGTTCCGTTTCTTGTAATTGAGCCTGCTAAGGGTGAATACGGAAAATTTTTCGTAAACGCGAATTATTACGGCACAAATGCTGCGGACGGAAATATTCTGCATATCAATCCTTTTGCGTTCCCCGAAAAGGTGGATATTCTTGAGCATATTGAAAAGCTTACGGAGATTTTCAACGTTTGCTGGCCGATGTACGCAGCAATGCCGGCTGTGCTTAAGGATTCGATAGTCAGCGCGTATGTTAGTGCCGGCTGGGATTTGGATTTGTCCGAAAATACAAAGATTAAGGGATTGTTCCCTACATTTGACGATGTGCTGAGGGAACTTAACAGAATAATCAAGACCTCGGAATATTCCGACGATACCAAAAGCGATTATATCGGTTCGCTTTCAACAAGAATTAAATCTCTCACAAACGGCATTAACGGAAGAATTTTTTCGGGCAGCGAAATAGACGAGGATACGTTGTTCAACAAAAATACAATTGTTGACATAAGCAAGGTTGGCTCAATGGAAACCAAGGCGCTTATTATGGGCTTTATGGTTCTTAAACTTCAAGAGTACCGTCAATCAAATACAGAAGAAATGAATGTCGGGTTAAGACATATTACGGTATTGGAGGAAGCGCATAATCTTCTGAGAAAAACCTCAACGGAGCAAAGTCAGGAATCTTCAAATGTGCAGGGAAAATCGGTTGAGATGCTGACAAATGCAATTGCTGAAATAAGAGCTTACGGAGAGGGATTTATAATTGCGGACCAAGCGCCCAATTTGCTGGATACGGCAGTTATACGAAATACCAATACAAAGATTGTGCTCAGACTTCCCGAAAAGGGAGACCGCGAAATTACAGGCTGTTCAATGGCGTTAAGCGACGAGCAGATAACGGAACTGTCAAAATTCCCGACCGGTGTGGCGGCTGTTTATCAGAACGACTGGCAGGAGGCGGTATTGTGCAAAATTCCTTATGCGGTTAAAAACAATAGCAATGAGCGGAAGATAACTTCTGAGCCGTCGGGTAAAATAAAAAATACAGAAGCACTTCATAAGCTTATAAAAAATCATCATACCGAAGAGGAGCTTAATGAATTAAAGAACATTGTAATGAATTTGAATATTTCGGCAAAAATACGCAGAGATTTAATTTTTAATATGCGCGAAAAAAATCTTGCATATGAATGGGCGGTTGCCGATTTTATCAGTAAGTGCTTTAAGTATGACGATATTTTCAGCGGCACTCGGAACGGAACGTGGGATAGCCTTGAGCAGCTTGCCGAAATTATGGCAGATAATGTCAAACAGGAGTTTGAAGATTTTTCAAACGAGGAAATCAAAAAAATTCTTTATTTTATTTGCCGAACGCAGCATGAACAGCACCCGGAAAACGCAATTATTGAGCGTTTGAGAGTAGAGTATCTTAAAAAGGAGGTAATGATGTGAGCGAGCTAAAATCATTCAGCGAGGTTGGAAACAAAACTTTTGAAAATGCGTTTAATTCAGAAAAAAACGCATTGTATGAAGATTCAATCCGCCCGCGTGATATTGAACTTCCTCAAAGCAGGTCTGAAAGAATGAATGACATTTCTGCGTACAGTGATTCAGAAAGAATTTCTTCGGAAAATATTCTTCCTGAAAATTCAAATTTTTTAGGTGAAAAATTTGAAAAAAATAATGGAGATGCACCAGAAAAAGAGCGTGAAGTAATCGGCGGTTCATATTCTGATGTCAAAAAATTTTCTGACGGTGAAAAGTATGAGGTTCATCATATGCCGGCAGATACAGCCTCTAACCTTGACAGACCTGAAGGTCCGGCTATAAAAATGGAAAAAGAAGACCACAGACAAACTGCAAGTTGTGGTAGCTCATTAGAAGCCCGCGAATATCAAGCAAATCAAAAAGAACTTATCGGCAACGGAAATTTTCGTGAAGCACTTCAAATGGATATTGATGATATTCACGAAAAATTTGGTTCAAAATATGATGAAGCAATTTCACAAATGCTGACATATGTTGATAAATTAGAAACGGAGGATAAAATTTAATGAAAATGTTAAAAGCAGTGCCTTTATCAGAGGTTAATGGTGTAAAGTTTGGAATGAAGCGCGACGAGGTTCGCAATATATTTGGTGAAGCAAAAGAATTTAAAAAATCCAAGTTCAGTAAGACAATTACTGATGATTTCGGATTTTGTCACGTTTTTTACAACCTGAACGACGAGTGCGAAGCTATTGAAATCTTTGATGAGACCGAAGTCAGCATTGACGGAAAAATAATTTTTCCAACAGATATTGATACATTAAAGTCAATGATTTTAGATTTGGAAAAAGATGATTCGGGCTTTATCAGCAAAAGTCAATCCATAGGTGTTTATGCTCCTTACGGTAAAATGGAAAGCATTTTGTTTGGACGTGTAGGTTATTACAAATAATAACTGCCGCACCGTTACGGCACAGCAGTTAAAAAAGGGATTATTTTAAGGTACTGTAAGGCTTGATTTTCTCAGCAATAACAGCCTTTTCGCAGGTGGTTATAACAACAGCCTTATCGCGAGGAATACAAAGCACCTCATCGGGCGTTTTGAAAATTCGATTGCCGATAAAGTTGGCTGTTTCCAAGTCCTGTGAACCGAGATAAATTATATGGTCGCAGTTATTGACAATTGTGGTTGCCTCGGCGTGGGAGTACATGCTCTCCAATTGCGTCATACTCTGCAAGATAAGGCTAACGGAGATGTCGCGTGAGCGAATTGTCGATATAATTTTGTCGAAATCTTGAAGAGATGTTGAGGCAGCAAAGTCATCAATGATAATTCTGACAGGGACTTTCAACCTCCCGTCAGGGTTTGAATCCGCAAGGCTGCAAAGAATTTGCAAAGCCTGTGTGTAGAACACATTGATGAGGTTATCAAACGTCCTGTCAGTATCGCTGACATTGAGAAATAACGCCGTTTTCTCCGTCCCGAGTTTTGAAATATCAAAGCTTTTCGGGTTTTCAAAAATGCTACGCGCTTCCTCAAAATCGAAAGGCTCAAGGGCACGGTTTGCAAACTCCACAATACTCGACCACATTCTTTCCGCGACCATAGCACTGCACGTTTTGGCGTACTTTTTGGCGGCGAATGTGTTCGGGTGTGTCTCAACCCATTGAATGAAAGACAGCCTGCCGTTTGGCTTTATGAACCTTGTGTGCAGTTCACAAACTGATACCATATTCTGCTCTTCAACGGGCAAAGTCTCCAAACAAAACGCGATTAAAAATGCCAAATAACCGGCGGCAGCCTGTTCCCAAAACGGCTCTGTAACGTCCAAAGTCGGGACAATATTATTGGCTAACGTCAGCACGTCCTGCTCGCGGTATTTTCCGTTTTTGTAACGTCTGATACCGCGCAAAGGATTGTACCCGCAAGACTTTTCGGGGTTCACCAAGTCGAGCGTGTGGACTTTATAACCCTTGTTTTTCAGTTCTTTTGAGAACATTTTGCAAAGCTGTCCTTTCGTGTCGGATACAACAATACTGCCGTCCAGATTTTGCAAATTTGGCACGACGTAACCGCCCGTTTTTCCACATCCGGACGAACCAATAATTAAATCATTGTTGTTAAAACCGGTTACTCGCGTGTCATTTGACACACGGATACCGTCAGCAAGTGTGCGGAAATTTTTCATACTTTTCCCCCTTTGTAAATGTCGGTTGCGAAACCAAATTCAATGGCTTCGTTTGCCGTGAAATAATGGTCCTCAGCAGTTATTTCGTAAATCTCGTCAAGACTTTTCCCCGTCTTTTCGGCGATAATTTCCGCCAAGGTTTCGCGGACTTTATTCAGACTATCAACGCCTCTTTGAATTTCGTGCGGCTTTTTGCCGCTTATGTCAAGATGTCCATAGGCGGGGTCGTGGATAAGTATTCTCGAATGCGGCAGCATTTCACGCTTTTTCCCCGCAAGGAAAATTATTGCAGCCATACTGGCGGCATCTCCGATACATACAGTTTTAACGGACGATTTCATAATTTTTATGAAGTCATAAACGGCAAGTCCGCTCATAACCTCGCCGCCCGGACTGTTGATGTACAGGGTAATTTCGCCCGAATTTTTGCTGTCGAGATACATAAGCTGTTCGATAAGCTCACTCGCGCTTGTTGTGTTAATCTCACTTGTCAAGAAAATTTTGCTTTCTTCAAGCAAAACATCTTGAATTGGGACAAGGTCAATGCCCCGCACCGTTTCTTTAATTGAATTGTTGTTCATAAAACAACCTCCTAAAAATTTATTTCAGCAAACCCACTGTTGAAAATCTCGGTTTTGTCAAAGGCTCTGACTTTGCCGCCGACCTTTTCAGCGAGTTTGTTGATGTTAAAATTGTTGTAGTTAAACGCCGCCAGAATGTTCACAAAAAATAGCTTGAAAATTGAGCAGCAAGCATTTATACTTTCGGTGTAAAAATCTATGTCGTATCCCGGTGTCCAGTCCGCGAACATATACGCGAAAGTCTCGTTGAAAAGCGTGCCGACCGTCGTGAATGCGTTGATTTCGTACAGCGTATAACGCTTTGTCATATAGCAAATTGTTTTGTAAAATATCGAGAATGAATTGGTATTGAATTTGTTGTCAAAATACGCAATGAGACGGTCTAATCGAATTGCAAAAAACAGTTCCGCCCATGGCAAATTCAGGCTGTAAATGTTGTTTCTGAAGTTTTTCATGTAGCTTAAAAGCGTTGTGTGTGAGTTTGCAGAATTGTCTAAAAAGTATCTCATTGTGCAAATTAAGTCCGAAATTGTCAGCGAATTTGTGTAGCTAACATTTTCGTGTTTGTGCTCGATATTGCCCAAAAATTGAACGATATTGTTTGCAGAAACTTGAGTTTGGTAACTCGGCGGAGCGACGTATAAAATATCTTCAACAGTATAATTCAAGAAATTTTTGAGAATTTCTTCAATATCTTCAAACCTGTCGACGTAACCCAAATCGCTTATTCTCATTAATTTGTCAATTTGTTTTGACATTAAAATTTTCCTTTCTAAAGTGTAATTATATGACGATTTCGTCATAGTCGATTTTCTCAGACTTCATAGCAGTTTCAAGCTGACCGACACTTCGGCTGATTTCCATTGCAAGCTTGAAAAGTGCTTTGTGAACGGCATCGGAATTGGTATCGACCGAATTAGAATATTCCAAAAGTCTGTGCATATACAGCACGGCAATTGCGTGAATTTGAGAAAAATCCTCAACATTTTTCTCTTCCATAGCATTGCGTATGAGCCGCACAATTGAGCCGTGAGCGTTTGCAATAGGCTGGGAAATTTCTTTCGTTTCGATGCCGCAGTCAAGCACGGTAATGCTTTCAAAAAGATTTTCACCAGCCAACTTTTCAAGCCTTTCGGAACAGGTATAGAGTCTGTCTAACAGCTTGTCAAGCGAAACGTCCTTTTGAGGATATTCCTTGATTGAAGTACGCGCGAACCTTAACAGGTGATAAATGTTGCTGCGTGCGGACGTGTCCTCAGCGTATTTATCAGCAAGTTTAATTAGTGCTGTACAAGCATTTGTAAGAATTTTAATCTCATACATATAAGAACCTCGTTTCTTGGTATAGTTTGAACATACAAAAAGCGCACATCGTAGCCGACGTGCGCCATTGTATTCATGTCTCTCAAATTTTGTCTTTAATTTGCTAAGAATATTTTCTGATGTAATAGATTGTGATTTTCCCAAATATTCCCGCGTGCCATTCCGTGGCACTTGTGATAAAATAGTTTGTTACAGTTCATGTCATAACCCACCGTGACGGCGTAAACGCCGTACCCACCCTCTTAGAACTTCATATAATATCAGCTCCTTGGCAATTATTAACAGTATAGTTTTTTACTGCTTTAAACCCACCCCGAGTCGGCGCAAGCCGACTACATAACCTTGCTATTGAAAACTCACAAAGCACAAAAAAACGACTGTAACAACAGCCGGCTTTCTTCGGTATATCCGTCCGTCTTATTTTATTTTGTGGCAACTTTTGGTCAACAAAGTTACAATAAATTGCAAGATGTTGATATAAAACATAATTGCTAATGTGCCAGAAAATAGCTTTTAGCAAAGTTTTTACGGAATTTCAGCAAAAACCCTTGATTTATCAAAAGTTTTTTGGTATAATATAATGAGGAGGCGAAGTTATGATTATCAGACCGCATTATATGAAAATGCTGAAAACCTACAGAGACGTCCCGCTTGTTAAGATTTTGGCGGGAGTGCGCCGCTGTGGAAAGTCTACCATTTTGGAAATGCTCCGCGATGATTTGAAAAACAGCGGCGTTTCGGACGACCGAATAATTTTTACAAGGTACACCTCGGAGGAACTGGACGAGGGAATGACCGATAAGGATATGTACCGTGCTATAAAGGAAAAAATTACCGACAGCGGTAAGCGGTATTATATTTTGCTTGATGAGGTGCAGGAAATCAACGGCTGGGAAAAAGCTGTCAACAGCCTGCTCGAAAACGCAAATACTGATATTTATGTCACGGGGTCTAATTCCAAGTTGATGTCAAGCGAGATTTCGACGTATTTAAGCGGCAGGTATATTTCCATACCCGTGTTCACGCTGTCTTTTGCAGAGTATTTGGATTTTAAAAAGTCGGGCAGTCCGACAAAAGAATTGCTAAACGAATATATTCGTACGGGCGGTTTCCCGATAATCGCGCTCGGGAATTTTGACGACCGTTCCGCATATCAGATAGCCGAGGGAATTTACACGTCAGTCATCACCAACGATATTGCAAGGCGGCATAATATTACCAATTTCGACCTTTTTAACCGCGTGGTAAAATACGTTGTTGAAAATGTCGGAAAACAATTTTCCGCAAATGCTGTCGTGAAATTTTTGAAAAGCGAAGGGCGTTCTCTTTCGGTGGAGGCGGTTTACAATTACCTTGAATGGCTGGAAAAGGCTTTTGTAATTTACCGTTGCAGACGTTATGATTTGCAGGGAAAATCCGTGCTGAAAACGCAGGAAAAATTCTATTTGGCGGACGCCTCGCTTAAATATTGCATAATGGGATTTAACCCGAAATCAATTTCTTCGATGCTTGAAAATATTGTTTATTTTGAATTATTAAGACGCGGGTATGAGGTATATATCGGCAAATTTGATACCCGTGAAATTGATTTTGTCGCTGTACAGCGCGATGAACGGGTATATGTTCAGGTGTGTCGAAATCTGCCCGAGGGTTCAGACCGCGAGGTAGGAAATCTTTTGGATATAAAAGACCATTATCCGAAATATGTTGTAACGCTTGACGAGCTGGCGGGCGGTAACGTCAATGGGGTAAAGATAGTGCATTTGGCGGATTTTTTGTTGTGTGACAGGCTGTAAATCAAATAAAAATGCCGCCAAACACGGCGGCATATAACAGCGGGAATAACCAATGACATGGGACTTATTTGGGACTCATTACTACAATAAAATACGATAAATTGAGTAAAATTTGAAATGTTAATATGCCGTTAAACCGCGTAAAATAGTCGGTTTGTGCATATCAGAATAAAATGCGAAAGATGAAAGGCTTGATTCAATTCCCGTACGGGTCACCATTAACTGTCCCCGCAAGTGCCAAAACTACGGCGTTTGCGGGTTTTGTATTTTGGCGGAAAACCGCTTTGTCCGCTATTTGTCCGCTGTTTTGAAAATCTTGTCCGCAGGGCTTATTAGTCCCGCTTTTCTTTGGGCAGAAATTCGAACGCGCTGTCCATAGCCTCGGCAACTCGAGCCTGCGCGGTCTGGAACATATGGGAGTAGACGTTCAAAGTTGTTCCGCTGTTGCAGTGCCCTAAAGCACCCGAAACCGTGGTGACGTCAAGTCCTGCCGAAATAAGCGAGCTTGCGGCAAAGTGCCGAAAGCTGTGCAGACCGTAAAACGGCAGGTCGTTTTTCTCGCAGAACTCTTTCAGCCAGCCGTATGGCGTTTGGTTGTTCATTTCCTCGCCGTTCCATTTTGTGAACAGACGGTCGGTTTCCACCCACTTATCGCCAAGCCGCAAAGTCTCTTTGTCCTGCTCGGCTTTAAGTTCTCGGAGCAACTCCATAATGTACGGTGAAATTTTCAGCGTGCGCTGTGAACGTTTGGTTTTGGTTGTGTCGGTGTATGTACCTCTTTCGGCGGTGTAGTTGGAAGTCCGCCGAACGCTGATAATGTTATTATCAAAATCAACATCTTTCCACTCCAGACCCAACATCTCGCTGCGATGGAAACCGCTGTAAGCAATAAGGTAGAAAAACGCCCGGTACTTAATTGGTTCGTCTGCAATTTTAGTCAGCAACAAATTCATTTCTTCCTGCGAATAGATTTGTTTTTCCTTGACCTCGCCCTTTGGAATAGTAACTTTAGAGCAGGGATTGTCGGAAACCAAGTCCATTTTGACCGCGTATGAATATTGTTCATAGTGCGCCAAATAAAAAATAGAAATTCAGCAGATTATGACTTTCACATCAAAATAAAAAAATACCCCGTCATTTCAGATATAACCGAAAATGGCGGGGTATTTAAATAAAATGTCAAACGTCCATTACGTTATCCGTCCAAAGCTCGCATTGAACCATAACCGTCTGAACCGCATCCTCCATTCCCTCGGGCGGATATTTGTGCTTTTTAAGCAATTTCTTTATAAGCATACGCATTTTTGCCCTCGCAGACTCCTTTTTCTGCCAGTCAACGGTTTTGTTTTTCCGAAGAGTATCCGTAAGCTCTTTCGTAATGGCAATAAGTTCTTCATTTTTGTAAAAATCTTTGATAGCCTGCGGTTTTGTAAGAGCGTCATAAAAGGCGAGCTCGTCCGCTGTAAGTCCCAGTTTCTCGCCCTCTTTGTGCGCCTCGGAAAGCTGCTTCGCAAGTTTCAGCATTTCCTCGATAACTTCCTCGTTTGTCAGCATACCGTTAAGATATGAGTTGAGAATACCTTGCATAATCTCGCTGAATTTTTCCGATTTTACAACATTGGTACGCCTGTAAATACTCACCTGTTCTGCAATAAGTTTCTTCAGCAGTTCAACCGCAAGATTTTTCTCTTTCATCTTTGAAACTTCTTCAAGAAATTTCGGGTCGAAAATTGAAAACTCTTCGTGAATATCCGAGAAAAGATTTATAACGCCTTCGCTTTTTATACTTTGCTGCAAAAGAGCGTTTATTCTTGCGTTCATTTCACTCAATGAGATTTTCTTGCCGTTTCCGCTTTGAGTAAGTCTCATTATAAGTACACGCACCGCCTCAAAATATGCAGCTTCCAACCGATACTTTTCCTCTGCGATTGACGAGCAAAGAGACAATGCCTGCCGCAGCAGCAACGCTTCTTTTAAAAACGTGTTTTGCAGAGTTTTCTTTTCGCCGTCCTTATCATTTTTGTCAACTTTATTTTTCTCAACGTCAATAATAAAATTAACGCCGCCGCTTATTACCTTTGCTCTTTCAAAATCGGATTTTCCGAAAAATCCGCTGTAATCATATCCGTAAAATAAATCGCGGCAAACAGACATTTTCTCCAAAAATTTCGGATACGCCGACTCCGACACATTCATATTCCCGAAATTCTGCTTATCCCTGTTTGTATAATCGTTCATAGCCTTTTTCAGCGCGGCGGCAATGCCGATGTAGTCCACCACCAAACCGCCCTCTTTGTCTTTGAAAACGCGGTTTACACGGGCAATAGCCTGCATTAAATTATATCCGCACATAGGCTTGTAAACGTACATAGTGGCAAGTGACGGCACGTCAAATCCCGTCAGCCACATATCAACAACAATCGCAATTTTAAGAGGACTGTCGTTATCCTTGAATTTTTCCGCAAGATTTTCACGGTATGTTTTATTTCCGATAAGTTTCTTCCATTCTTCGGGGTCTTTGTTGCTGCCTGTCATAACAAGGGCAATTTTTTCCGTCCAATCGGGGCGCATTTCCAGAATTTTATTGTAAATTTTCATAGCGATAAGCCTTGAATATGCTACTATCATTGCTTTACCTGTCAGCAGATTTTCACGGCTGCCTTCGTAATGTTCAAGAATATCGGTAACAAGCGAATTTATGGTGTTATCGTTGGCGAGAATTACTTCCATTTGAGCTAAATCGTGCTTGCTTTTTTCAATAACTTCGGGGTCGGCATTATTCGCCATAATATCGTATTCTTCATCAATTAGTTTCATTGTTTTTTCGTCAAGTTTAAGTTTTATTACGCGGCTTTCATAATATACGGGACGTGTTGCGCCGTCCTCCACCGCTTGGGTCATATCGTAAATGTCGATGTATTCCCCGAAAACCTCTCTCGTGCTTCTGTCCTTTTCGGAAATCGGCGTGCCCGTAAATCCGATAAAGGTTGCGTTCGGCAAGCTGTTGCGAATAATTCTTGCAGTACCTGTCACACGTTTTGCGATTTCCTCGCCCTGTTCATTTTTGGTTATTTTTATTTTTTCGGATAATCCGTATTGACTTCTGTGCGCCTCGTCAGCCATTACAATAATATTTCTGCGTTCGGAAAGCGGTTCATCGGTTTCCTCAAATTTCTGCATTGTGGTAAAAATTATACCGTTAGCCTGTCTGTCATTTAACCAGTTCATTAAACCGATGTCTTTCGATGTTGAATGTTCGCCGATTTTTCTGCAGGTTGCGTGTATTGGAGTTTGCCGCAGAAAATTTTTGCACTTTGAAAATTGGCTGTAAAGCTGGTCGTCCAAATCGTTTCTGTCGGTGATAACAACAATAGTCGGACTGTTAAGTTTTTCTTGCAGCAAATGGGCATAGAAAACCATTGACAGTGATTTTCCGCTGCCTTGCGTATGCCAGAAAACGCCGCCCTTGCCGTCTGTGGCAACAGCTTTTTTTGTGGACTCTACCGCCTTATTTACCGCAAAATATTGATGATAGCCGCCGAGAATTTTTATTTTGGAAATTCCGTCATTTGAAAAACATATAAAATTTTTGATAATATCAAGCAAACGCTCTTTTTGAAAAATCCCCTCAAAAAAGGTATCAAACTGCGCGAATTGTGTGTTTTCATAGCTGCCGTCGGTGGTTTTCCATTCCATAAACCTGTCCTCGCCAGAGGTAATTGTTCCCGCCTTTGTGGTCAATTGGTCGCTGATAACGCAAATGCAGTTGTAAATAAACATTGAGGGAATATCCTGCATATAATTTCGCAGTTGATTATACGCCTCGTCAGCGTCGGTTTCCTCCCGAGAGGGTGATTTCAGTTCCATTATTGCAATAGGCAGACCGTTCAGAAAAATCAAAATATCGGGACGTCTTTCGCAGTTTTCAATAATTGTCCATTGATTGGCAATTATAAAGGAATTGTTGGAAACGTCCTTAAAATCCGCAATATAAACAACGCCGCCCTGCTGCTCTCCGTTTACGGTATAGCTTACATCAACGCCGTTTTGGAGGTAGTCGGTAAACACGGCGTTTTTCTGAACAAGCTCCCCGTTTTCAAAATTCCGCAGCTTATACAAAGCCTCTTTTATCGCCTCGTATGGCATATTTTTATTGATACGCCACAAGCTTTCTTCCAACACGTCATCATACAAAGCCGAGCGGAAATCACGTTCCAAATCGGGAGCGTATATGTAATCATAATTCAGCTTGCTTTGGAAAAGTTCGATTATGGCATTTTCGTAATCTGCTTCTTTATAGGACATTTTGAGTTCCTCCTTATATAATTTATGGGGTTGTTGGACTTTCAAATAACAATTTAGAGCAGCAAGCAATTTCCATATTTAATAATAGTTTTGGTTCACTTCCTCAAAATGGACAATTAGGTGATTACTGTTCTGTTAAATCAGGATATGCTTTTAAGAGCACTTGGTGGACAACTTCAGGAATTAAGGTTATAAAAATTGGTTCTATCAACCAAGATAATTTGGATTTAAACGCTTGCTCATATGTGTCACCCGATAAGGCAAAAGGTGCTTCCGATTTTATAGTAAAAGGTGGAGATCTTTTAATCGCTATGACAGGTGCAACAATTGGTAAATTTGCAATTGTTCCCCAAACGTCTGATATATTGTTAGTAAATCAACGAGTTGGCAAGTTCTTTTTAGGTAAAAAACCTATTAAAAGACTGCCATTCATATACTGTCAATTAAAACAAACGGAAATCATTAAGGAAATAATAAATAGGGGACAGGGTAGCGCACAGCCCAATATTAGTGCCTCCAATATTATGACAATCCCGTGCGTAATGCCAACAGAAACTGAAATAAATGATTTTAATGAAACAACAACACCAATATTTCAACAAATCATTTATAATCAGCTTGAAAACCTACGCCTTGCCGCCCTCCGTGACACTCTCCTCCCCAAACTGATGAACGGCGAAATAGACGTATCGAATGTCAAAATATAGAAAAACAGCAAATTCATACGGTAAATTGTTATTTATCGAATTATTCAAGTTAATTTTATCGTCAATTGACGATAAAATATTTATAATTCTTTTTTGTGTAGTAAAATCTGGTATCATAACCTCCATAGGTGCTAACTCTGATGAAAATGTGATTTGTGGGAAAGTGCCGGAACGAGTTTCTGCCAAATGTTGCAGTTCATTGATAATGCTATGTGATTTTAGGATTTGATACAAGAAAAGTGGCATAACTATATTTTTTCTTGCCCTTAAAACCATTAACTTTGTTGAGGCAATATATCTGTCAGTATTATCAAAATCAATAAATGCAAAACGTTTATTGACAGGACGAATTTCTGAATAAAGAATGTCATTCCGCTCAAATGTTTTTTTGAATTGTCCTTTCAGATTTTCATTTGGAACAGGTTTGTGATTAAGAACTTTTCCTTCTAAAATGTCAGATGTATTTATAAGAATAACCATATTGTGATTACTTTTATAAGTATCCGAAATAGTGTCACACAAATCTCCAATAGTATATTTTTTCCATTCAAACATATTTTTTCTTCCTAACTTATAAATTTCCTGTGAGCAATTTTAACATTACTCTGTTTCACCATAGCATATTGCAAGGTTGTGTCGATTTTCCTATGCCCCAAAAGCTGTTGAAGCTGTTCTATCGGCATTCCCTTGTCAATCGCCATAGTCGCTAAAGTACGCCTGAACTTGTGCGGGTGTACCTTATTCAAACCCAGCTTTCGACCAAACTCACGCAGTCTTACCTCAACGCCGCCTATTTTAAGCCTTTTGCAGGGCGATTTCAGCGACACAAAAAGAGCGGGATTATCGTCTTTTCGGCTATCCAAATAGTTTTGCAGATGTATTTTTGTTCGGGCGTCAAAATAAACTATTCTTTCCTTGCTGCCTTTTCCGAAAACAACACATTCACGTTCGTTAAAATCAATGTCATTTCGATTTAACAGCACCATTTCCCCTACACGCATACCCGTTGAGGCAAGCAAGTCAATTATTGCCAAATCCCGAATATTAGTGCAGTTATCTCTCATAAGTTCCAACACCTCGTCCGAGTATGTTTCTTTGATGTTGGCAGCCGATTTTACCCTATGTATCCGCCTTACGGGACTTTTTAAAATATAGTCCTCCTCCTCAAGCCAAGAGAAAAAGCTTGAAAAAATGCGGCGTATGTTGTCTATGGTGACATTGGTTGATTTCTTCCTTTCCTGATATTCGGTTAGATATTTGCGTATATCCTCCGTAACGATGTGCCTTACGCTTTTGTCAAGTTTCAAAAGCATAGCGTCAAGCGTTGACTTGTAGTATTTAAGCGATTTTTCGGAGCAGCCCTCAATGCGTTTCGCTGAAATAAAAAGTTCCACATAGTCCTGTTCCGAGCAATTTTCCGCATTTTGTCTTGCGGTTACTTCATAATTTGCAAGAGCGCATTTGAGTACCTCTTGCAGTTTCTCGTTTTGTGCGTTATTCAAAAAAGGCAGCATACCCTGAATAACATCGTTCATAAGTTCTTGTTTCATAGTTGTAACTCCTTTAAAATTCTTTGAGAACAACTACGGGACGGCGTTCCCCGATTTTAACTCCTGCCGTCCGCAAGAATTATGGGTTGGGTTCTAAATAACAATTTACCGTATAAATTTGCTGTTTTTCTATATTTTGACATTAGATACGTCTATTTCGCCGTTCATCAGTTTGGGGAGGAGAGTGTCACGGATGGTGGAGAGGTGATAATTTTCAATTCGATTTGATATTATCAAATTATAAATAGGTTTCAGTAAATCATTTATTTTATGATAATGTTCTCTGTTTGGAATTAGAACATCAGATTTAGATAATTCCTCTCTCTTGATATGTCCCATTGTTGTTGCCATATCAGCAGCAATAGAGGCGAACTTGTTAAGATGATATTTAGTCCAAGAGTAATAAAACCATTTGTCATACTGATTAGAAGTAACTTTGAAAAGATGTTGATTAAGTCCGCATACACCGCCGCACCAAAAGTCAACCAACAGACTTCCTGACCACGAGAAAATTACATCTCCATTTTGGACTATGTAATCTTCTTTTATAGACGGTGAGCATAATTCACTGTTTAAGTCGCACATTCCTTGACGTAATTCTTTAATTTTAAGTACAGGTAGCCCAATTTCGTTATCTTTGGGTCTAAACTTCTGCATTGCAAGACCGTTTAGATAGTCAGCAATTTCAAGTAAATTGCTTTGTTTCCAATCTTTCGGCATAACCCCGCCAAACGGCTCAAAATCAACAAACCAAGACTTAAAAATCGCCTGCGCTTGCTGCTCTAAATTGTTATTTATCACCGTATTTATGGCGATTTTATCGTCAATCAGCTTTAATAGGATTGACGATTGCTGCTGCGTTAATAAATCCATTTGAACAATTTCATATTCCATAATAGCCTTTTTATCGCCTCGGGGCATTTTTGTTCCTTTTGATGTTTGCATTGCATAGTCAAAAAAGCTGTTATTTGCTAAAATATAATGCAGGTAATCTGGCGAATTACCTTTTTTTGCCCTAAATACAAGAACATCATTTGAGCAGCCGCCATCAATTTGGGCATACCAAATTTTTTTAAAGTATGGTCTGATATTTGAAACAAGCGTGTCATTCTGACGGTAATAAGTAACTTTACCCTCGCTCGGAACAGAAGAAGGTGACGTTACCCCAAATTTGTTTGGCAACATATTTTCTGTGGATATGTATGTAGATGACAGATTTTCATTTATAAGTTTGTTTACAGCGATTTTTTCATTTATTAAATCGCAAATATCATTAAGCCTATATTTCAAACCCAATCGCCTCCAATTTTTCCCTAATTTCATCTTCCAACTCGTGAGACTTTTTAAACATCTCCGAAAGTTCGGAAGTCAGCCTGTTCATTTTATCTTCAAAAGGTTCATCGTCCTCGTCCTGCTCCTCAATACCGACATATCGTCCGGGAGTGAGAATATAATCCTGTTTCGCTATCTCTTCGGTGGTTACCGCCGCACAAAATCCCTTTACATCTTCAAGTGTTCCCTCCTGAAAAGCTGTGAACGTTTCGGAAAGCTTTGCTATTTCCTCATCGGAGAGGTCACGGTGCTTGCGGTCAACCATATGCCCCATTTTGCGGGCGTCAATGAAAAGTGTTTTGCCCGCCTGTTTTTTCCCTTTGGTAATAAACCACAAGGTTACGGGAATAGTCACGCTGTAAAAAAGCTGCGTTGGCATTGCTACAATTCCCTCTATCAAATCGTCCTCAATGATTTTCTTTCTGATTTCGCCCTCGCCGCTCGATTGAGTAGACAGCGCACCGTTGGCAAGCACCAAGCCTATTTTGCCCTTTGGCGCAAGGTGGTGTATCATATGCTGTATCCAAGCAAAGTTAGCGTTTCCCGCAGGAGGTACGCCGTATTTCCACCGTTTATCGTCTTTGAGCTTATCCTGCCCCCAGCTTGAAAGGTTGAACGGAGGATTTGCCATTATAAAATCCGCTTTCAGCGTGGGGTGCAAATCATTGAAAAATGTGTCGGCGTGATACGCTCCGAAATTTGCGTCAATGCCTCTGATAGCCATATTCATTTTTGCCATTTTCCAAGTGTCGGGCTGTGACTCCTGCCCGTAAACAGAAATGTTCTTACGGTCGCCGCTGTGCGCGTCAACAAATTTTGCCGACTGAACAAACATTCCTCCGCTGCCGCAGCAAGGGTCGTACACACGGGAATTTTCATAAGGTTTGAGTATCTCAACAATAGTCTTGACAATACTTGACGGCGTGTAAAATTCGCCGCCCTTTGCTCCCTCGTGCGCCGCAAACTGAGCAATGCAGTATTCATATGTACGTCCGAGCAAATCCTTGCTTTGTTCGGTTTCGTCCATATTCATATTGTTTGTAAAAATATCCACCACGTCACCGAGAACACGTTTGTCCAAATCGGGGTTTGCGTAATTTTTCGGCAAGACATTTTTTAGGGACTTGTTTTCAGCCTCAATTGCCGTCATTGCGTTGTCAATAACCGTTCCAATCTCCTGCGTATGCGCCGCCTCAGCAATAACGCTCCACCTTGCCTTTTCGGGGACGAAAAAGATATTGTCCTCGGCATAAGCGTCCCTGTCATCTTCAAAGCCGTCACCGTCCGCCACAAGTTTATTGTAATGCTTTTCAAAAGCACTTGAAATATACCGCAGAAAAATCAGACCCACGATAACCTTTCTGTATTCCGCAGCGGGAATATGCCCCCACAAAACGCAGGCAGCGTCCCAAATTTGTTTTTCAAAGCCGATGTTTGCATTATTAACAGCCATTTTACTTTCCCTCCACTATGTAAACTAAATTATAGTTTACCAATTTATACAATTATATCATAATTTGAGACAAATTGCAATAGTTTTCGGTAAAATATGACAAGTTTTTGTACGATAAAGTTGAGGCAAAGCATATAAATTATAGTTTGTCGGTTTAAATTTATACCTTATATATTATCCCGCCCCCGATTTTGTCCCCACAAAATCTATGCTTGCTAAAGAAAACCATAAAAAAATTCATTCTCCGCGGCTGAAAAAGCGAGCCTTTTCAACCGTGGAGAATTTCTTATTCACCCAAATAGAATAACCGTTCTCCAAAGGAGAAAGACCCGCCGAAAGTGCTTTATTACAAGCATTTTCGGCGATTTTGCTATTAAAAGGCAAGCCGTTTGCTATCAAATTTTCAAAAAATATATCAATCCGCCGTCAATTGACTGTCAATGACTTTTGCGGTCGGCGGCGGTATAATGAAATTACGATAATTCGCTATCAAAACTGTCGGCAGGAATAGCATTATCTTTCAAATTTAATAGCAACGGAGGTACAAAATGAAAGAAAATAAGTATGTCCCGTTCGGCAGCGAACACCGCGAGGAAATCGGGAAAACCGTTTTTACCGTTAATTCATTTGCCGACAGCACGGCGGAAAAATCGTCCGAGGAACTGATTATTCAGCTCCTCAAATCAAAAATATTAAACAATAATTTCAAGGAGGAAACAGTATGATTAATTTTAACAGCATTTCAATTGTAGGCGTTGACCTTGGCTACGGCAACATTAAAACGTCTCGCACAATTTTCCCGACGGGTCTGACCGCGCATAATTCCGAGCCTGTTTTTTCGGGAAAAATTCTGCAATTCGGCGGCAAGTTTTATAAAATCGGGGACTGCCACAAACCCTTTATTCCCGATAAAACCGTTGACGAGGATTTTTACATTCTCACCTTGGCGGCGATTGCTTCGGAACTGCAAACGTACAAAATAAGCGAAACAAACGTCCATATTGCGGCGGGTCTTCCGCTGTCTTGGGTAAAAAATCAGCGGGAGCAATTCCGCAAATATATTACAAAAAATGAAACCGCGGAATTTAATTTTAACAAAAAACATTACAAAATAAAAATTGTCGGCTGTACCGTTTTGCCGCAGGGTTATCCCGCCTTGATTGAAAGTACGTCAATGCTGACAGGCGTAAATATGCTTGCGGATATTGGCAATGGCACAATGAACGTGATGTACATCAACAACAAAAAGCCCATTGAGGAAAAATGTTTTACCGAAAAAATCGGAGTAAATCAGTTTGTTATCGCGGCACAAAATGCCATTACCGATATTTCGGGAAAAGTTATCGACCACGCGATAATTCAGAATTTTATTCTTAACGGTACGGCGGATATTTCGGAAAATTACTTTGCCTGTCTGCGTGAGACTGCCGAAAAATATTGCAATGAGATTTTTGACGCGCTTGCCAAATATGAATACGACCCCGATTTTATGAAACTGTTCATTGTTGGCGGCGGCGGAAAGCTGATAAAAAATTTCGGCAAATATAATTCGGACAGGGTAATTTTCATAAACGATTTATGCGCCGCCGCAAAGGGTTTTGAAAAAATGGCGTTTCTTAAAATGTAGAATAAAAGGTAGGTGCGGTTATTGTGAAAAATATAAAATCACTCTGTATCAGATTTAATTTGATGAAAAATAAGGATAAATCGGCTTGGGATATTTTACATAATCTTGATAAAAAGAAATGGAAATCTTACAGCAACGCCGTTATTCTTGCGGTATCGGATTTTTTCGACAGACAGAATAAAACTGAAAGCGACCCGTATTTTGAAACGAGGGAACGTGAGGAAAAGTTTATTGGCGAAATTGTATCGTCTGTAGAGAAAGCTATGAGCAAGGAAATTCCGAAATTCTTGTCAATTTGTTTCGGAGAAATTATTCGTCAGTACAGTGAAACGGGCGGGAGAAATCCTGCTCCCGTTTCGACTATCGCGGTGGAAAATAAAAATGTTTCCAAAAATAATGATTATTCGGATTTTGATATTAATTTTATGGGAGAGTGAGGATAGAATATGAGAAACAAAAATATAAAAATAAGAGTAACCGAAAAAGAGCTTGCCCGTATAAAAGAGCGGGCGGCTGTTTCGGATATGAGCATCAGCGGATATATCCGAAAATGCGCTGTAAACGGAAAAATAATTCTCTATGAAACAAAAAATCTTTTCGGTCTGAAAACAGCGTTGAAAGCTATCGGAAAAAATGTCAATCAAATTGCGGCTGTTGTAAATTCAACGGGCAGCGTTTACGCTAAGGATATTGAGGATTTGAAAAACAATATGCAAAGCGTTGAACGCACATTGAACGAGTATTTAACGCCGCTTACAGGCAGAGATTTGTAAATGGCAATTGTAAAATACACGGCTGTTCACACCACGCCTAAAGCACATTTGAAATATATTTTAAATCCAAATAAAAACGAGGATTTAAAATACGCGACCGCTTTAAATACAAGCGCGGATTATGAACTGGCTTACGAGGGTTTTAAGGAAATTTACGAGCATTTCAGCGGCGAAATTTTTAATATTTCAGAAAAAAGCGGCAGTAAAAAACACGTCCGTATTCATTCTTATATACAGTCGTTTAATGATGATATTTCGCCGCAAAAGGCGCATATGATTGGAGTTGAATGGGCGCGTGAAATGTTCGGAGAAAACCGTCCCGTGGTTATTTCAACTCACGTCAATACAGGACACGTTCATAATCATATTGCGGTTTGTCCGTATGATTTGGACGGAAAACGGTGGATTTCAAATATGAAAACCCTTACGTTAGGCAGACAAATTTCGGATAGAATTATAAAAGCGCGGGGACTTTCCGTAATAGAAAATCCCCGCCAAAAAAATAATTTAAGTTACGCCGAATGGCTTGCCAAAAATAACGTAACGTCTTGGAAATCAAAAATGGCAGATAATATTGACCGATTTATTATTTCAAAAGATGTGACGGATATAAATTCGCTGATTTTGAAAATGCAAAGCGAGGGATATATTTTTACCGACGAAAATAAATTGATTGCAAAACCTGCAAGCATTAAATACGGCTGTCGGCTTGACAAATTGGGATTGGGATATTCCCGTGAAACGCTTCAAATGCGTATTGACAATAAACATCTTGAAATGGTCGGCAGAAAAATAAGCAGATACCGTGGTTTTCAAATTGATATTGCTGTGTGCTTTAAGCAAACCCAATACGATTTTTACCGCATAAAAGATGAGAAAAATTGCAAAACTTCATATGCGGAATTAAAGCGGAATGCCGATTTGCTGACTTTTATCTGTAACAATAACATTCATAGTAAAAAAGAATTTGCCGATTATGTCGATTATCTTGATGATAGGGAAAAGGAATTGTCTAAAATTATGGAATACAGCAGTTACGGCGGAATATATAATGGGAATGCCTTTGAAACTGTAATTAAAAACCGTGAAAAAAATAAATCGGAATTGGAGAAAATAAAAGCCGAAAAACGTATTGCGGCAGCAAATTACAAAGTCTATCTGAACCTTATGGAAAGTGATTACGAACGTATTCTAAAGCAAGAAAAAAACAAACGTGAAATTGAATTGTACCGTCAAGGTTATGAAATTTCTCAGAAAGGTGAGCCTTACAAGGATTTCAACGAAATAATTCTTCGTATGTCAAAATGGGCGGATATGGTGCAGGAAAAAGCGGCGGTCAGCAAGGCGCAGGAAAGGCGTTACATATCAAGATAATATTGAAAAGCCTACTCTTTTCAGCACTTCCGCCGCTTTTAACTGCTTGTCCTGCAATTCTTCGTATGCTCCCATTTCGGCGTATGCCTTAAATGAGCGGTTAAATAACTGTACCGCTTTTTCAAAATTTTTAAGGTCGGCGTTTATAACGGCGGCATCATAAAGCAGGGCGGCATATTCGGAATGATTGACATTTTTCGCAAATTCGGCACACTTTGTGATTGCCTTTAACGCTCTGATTTTGTCGCCGAGCATATACAATAAATCGGCATAATTTCTTGTCATAATAATTAAATCAGCGGTCGGAACATTGGCGCAAGATATGATTTCCATAGCCGTTTCCATATATTTTTTCGCATTGTCAAGCTCGTTTTTTCGGACATATAAATTGCCCAAATTCATATTGAGATTTGCGGCAAGTACGAGATTTTCTGCGGCATCGCAAAAGGACAATGCTCTGCTTGCGTAACCAATTGCCTTGCTGATATTTCCCGTAAATTCATTTTCGTATGACGCTTGAAAATTACATTTTAAAGCGCGGTCGCTGTTTGTTCCAACTTCGTTATTTTTAAGAATATTTGAAATTTCGGAAACAACAGCTTTCATTCCGCTTTCGTATCGGTATTTCTCCATAAAATTAAACGCGTCCTCAATGAATTTCAGATATTCGGCAGTATTATTTTTAACCGAGTATTTCATTATATTTTCCGAAGTAACAAGCACCGTGTTATGAAAAACAACGTCAGTTCCGACTATAAGGCATATTTTATGAACGCTTTCAATAAACGGCTTGCAATTTTCAAAATCGGGCTGCAAATCGGTTGCGGAAATATCCCGCAGCATTGGGTGCAGCGTGACAATATCAAGCTGATTATTCTGAATAAAACCCGCTTCGATTAAATCGGTTACGGCGTTTGTATTTTCAAACTCCGCCCATTTTGCAAGCATTTTTATTCTTATTCCGCCGCTTGGAACAAACACCGTACAGCGCATAATATATTTATTTTCTTCGTCAAGCAAGTAAAGCGAAAAAAGCGTTCTGACGTGATTATAATATGTAGCTTTAATATTTATCCCGTCCTTATTTATTCCGATTTTATCCTCGGACTGAGGATTTGCGCTGTTTTCCGTAAGTTTACTCAAAATAACCTCGGGGTCTGCAATTCCTTTTTCAATAAGTCTTGCGGACATTTCAACCGCCATTGTATGGTGATGAACAGCTTCGATAATGCTTTTAATCGTTTCCGAATATTTGTCTGCTTGAGAATAAAATTTACCGAATAATTCAAATAGAATTTCCGCGCTTGCTATTTCTTTTAATTCGTATGTATAGCCGATTTCAAAATTACAGCGCGATGTAAAAATAATTTTGCAGGTATATTTCATCAAAATTTGCAGCATTGGCTCGTTATGCGCGGCAATATTGAAATTATCAATAATTATAAGTGTATCGCTTTTCAGACTTCGTAAAAATCTGTTGTGTTTTTTAAAACGCATTTCATTGCTGTCGGAAAAAATATCGTCCGCAAAATCAATTTCCGTGATAATCTTTTCAATACTTCCGCCGTAATTGAAATACAAAATATTTGCATATTCATTTTTGTATTTTTTAGCGTATGCCTTTATAAATTCGCTTTTTCCTATTCCTGCAATTCCCGTGACAAATATTTTATCATTTTCGGAAGTACAACAGTGCAGTTCTTCAAGTTCGCTGTCCCGTCCGCAAAAATATTTGCAGGGTTTGGGCGGTTCATTGCCGAAAATAATATCGTCGGTTATGGGAGACAGCGTACCCGTTCCGATTTTTGCGGTAGTATTCGGCGTAAATTTTCTTTCAAGGGTAAACGCGATAATTCTTCCGATAAAGTCCGAAATATCGGCGTTATTGTCAAAGGGGTAATCTGCGGTCAGTTCGTTTCGCTTGTTTTCGGATATGCTCATATCGGAAATTACAAGGCAATACAGCCTGTCTGCAAGCATTGAAATATCGTAAATATACGGCAGAATATATTCTTCAAAATCCGTACCGAGATACTCGTTATTTCGTTTTTCGGAATAGAATGCACGTATCTTCGGACTGACGGCATACGCGCCGTTTATCCAACGGTTTACCGAGGCGGCGTCAAAGCTGAAATCCGCGTTTTCTTCATAAAATTTGCGGAAAATATTTGCGATAAATTCAATTTGCGGCAGTTCGCTGTCCTCCCGCATATATTCTTGAATTAAATTTACAGCTGTACTGAAATTAGTCATATAATCACCTCCCTGATAATTTTACCATAAAAACAGACAAATTTCAAGGGGATTTTTTTGTAAAAATATATTGATTTTTGGCGGATTATGTAGTATAATGTAAATACAGTCATAATCTGCTGTTTGGAAAGGAGTTTTAATTTTGAAGTTAAAACAGCAGAAACCCGTAACTGCGCTTTATTGCAGATACAGCAAAGATGAGGATTACCACAGCGGAAACAGTATGAGCATACGAAATCAAAAGGCTATGCTCGAAAATTACGCAAACGAAAAGGGTTTTTCAACAACGGAATTTTATGTTGACGACGGTTTCACGGGCACGAATTATGAACGTCCCGCATTTAAAAAGTTGATTGCCGATGTGGAGAACGGCACGGTCGGAACAATTATTGTCAAAGATTTGTCCCGTTTGGGGCGTGAGTATTTGCAAACGGGGTATTACACCGAAATTTATTTTCCCCAAAACGATGTGCGGTGCATTGCCATAAATGACGGCTTTGACTCCGATATTGGAGAAAATGAATTTGCTCCGTTTCGCAACATTATTAATGAGTGGTATGCCAAGGACATCTCGAAGAAGATAAAGTCCGCGCTCCGCACAAAAGCTCTTAAAGGCGATTGTGTTTCGGGAATGCCGCCATACGGTTACAGCAAGGACGAACACGACAGGACAAAGCTTGTCCCAAACGACAAAGCGCCCTATGTTCAAATGATGTTTCAAATGGCATTGGAGGGAAAAAGCTGTTGGGAAATCGCAGGCAAATTGCAGGAATTGAAACTGCTTATTCCGAGAGCCGATAATTTGGTTCGCAACGGAAACGCTGACAGTCCAACTTTTCCCAAATACCCGTACTGTTGGCAGAAATCCACTATCAAGGGTATTCTGACAAATCCCGTTTATACGGGGAAAACGGTCAGCCATAAGCGCGAAATAAAGTCTTTTAAGGACAAGCGCATTATTGAACGCCCCGAGGAGGATTGGATTGTTGTTGAAAATACTCACGAACCGCTTGTGAGCGAGAGCGATTTTGAAACGGTCAAGGCTCGCGTATCGGTTAAAACCCGAGACAAAACAACAAATCCCGATAACATTTTCAGAGGTATTGTTTATTGTCCCGACTGCGGCAAACGGCACGGATTTTCCAAAAGGCAGTGCGATAAAAACAGCAAGGGAGCGTACCGATGTGCGACTATGGTTAAGTACGGTAAAGAGTATTGTTCAAACCACTACATAACTTTTGAACAGCTTTATGAAGTTGTTTTAAGGGACGTTCAGCGTCACACCGCCCTTGCGGAGAAAGATTTTGACAGGTATGTTGATATTCTGAACAAGACTTCCGATAAAAGTAAAAGTACGGAAAAATCTTCTCTTATTCGGGAAACCGAAAAGGCGAACAAGAGAATTTCAGAACTTGAAATTCTTCTGCAAAAACTTTATGAGGACAAGGTTTTCGGCGTTATTTCCGAGGAACGTTTTTTGTTAATGTCAAGCAGTATGGAGAACGAGTTATCGGAATTAAAGGCGAGGGTCAGGCAGATTGCCGATGATGTGAGCGAAAGCGAAAAGAACTCCGCAAACGCCGCCGCGTTTGCAAAGCTTGTTGAACAGTATATCGGCATTGAAAAGCTTGACTATGAGCTTGTGCATATGCTGATTGACAGGATTTACGTTTACGAAAGGGAAGTGATTGGCGGTAAATCCCACGTCAGAATTGACATCTGTTACAGGTTTATCGGGAATTGCTCCGAGGACGAGCCTGTTACTGTCGTTCGGCGGAAAAGTTAATACCTATTACTTTATTTTTCTGTTTATTTGGCGCACTATAAACGGAAATCATACGAAAAAACGTCCGAAATAAAACTGAGGTTGTGCCGAATTGTTTTTGCGGCAAGCGGTGCGCCTGTTTTTTCATTCGCGCCCTCTTTTGCAAGAGAATTTATAAACGCCTGCAGCTGACGCCCCGTTATCTTGTCAATTCTTAAATGACCGATAGCGGGGTAAACCCGTTTGGTAAGCTGCCGCATACGTTCATAAGTTGTACTTCTTAAATTCAAATGCGCGTATTCTTCAAACCATTCCTCGGCAAGTTCCTCAAACTTGACGTTTGCGGTGACTTGTCCTCTAAGGCATTTTTCCTCAAATAAAACTGCCTGCCTGTTTACCTCCTTTTCAATTTGCTTTTCCGTCATACCCTCGGCGGGTTTCCAAGTCATTTGCTGGAATTTCTGTTTGCCGTTGATGTCATAGCCGCAGCTTACGCGGATTTCATAAGAATTTTTCTTCTTTCTTATAGAAGCCATAAAATCAATCCTCCTGTTTACAAAAACAGGGTCTTGACCGCAACACTTTCTATATCAATTATATACGATAAATGTCAAAAGTCAAGACCCTTTTTCTGAATTTTTTGCTTACACATTGGGAGTAAATTAGCATTATGCCGACTTATTGAAGTACGCAATAAGCGCGTCCTTTGAAATAAGGATTTTGCCGCGTTTTCCCTGTCCTGTCCTTATGTACGGGATTTTCTCCTGCGCCACAAGCTGACGGACGGTGTGCTCCGAAAGTCCCTTAACGACTTCCGTACATTCCTTGACGGTCAGCATTTCGACAGGCTTGTCCTCTGTAGAAACGGCGGCGGTCGGTTTCTCATCTTCCGTCTCCGAAAGCTGAGATAACAGTATAACGATTTGTGAGATTATTGCTTGTTTATCTTTCATTTCAAAAGTCCTTTCTGTTTAAAATTTTTCCGACGGATAGGTGCATTTTAGACCTTTGTAGCACCTACTGCCTTCGTGTCCCGTCGTTGTTTTTTCGGCTTCGGGAAATACTTCCAACAGCATTTTACTGCATTTATTTGTACCGATTGACGTTAGCCCATTTTGAGAACAGTATTCTTCGTATGCTCTAAATAAGTCTCTGCTTAAAAGAATGCCGCCGTTTGAAGGAACGACAAATTGGATTGCAAAGGATATGAAGCTGTTCGCGTCATTCCTGTATTCATCAACATATTGGTCTGACGTTTCTATATAGGTAAGCTCCATACCGTTATTAATGAACCGCCTTAAACCCTCAATGGCAAACCTTAAAATCGTTCCAATGGATTCTATGAAAAGCCTTTCGGGCAAATTTTTTATCCACTGCGATTTATCAACAGATTTATTGTATCTGATAATTCTGAGCCTGTTATAGTAGGCTTCGTCGTGTATGGAAACTTCTGGCATACTGTTGGCGGCGAATACCAGCAGTGCGCGGTTACGCATATAAAAGCCGTCTTTGCCCTTATGCTCTGCCATAACGGTATCGTTGCCCACAACTGTCTTAAAAGTATCTAACCTCTTTGCTGTAATATCGGGGGCTTCTCCGCTGATATTCAAGGACTTTCCCGAAAAGTGTGCTGTGCCGAACCTCGAAGCAAGCTGCTCAAAAGATACGGACGAATAGAAATCCTCGCCGATAAGTTTTTTCAAAAGGTCAAGCATAACGCTTTTTCCCGAATTGCTTTTTCCGTGGAGGAAAAAAGCAATTTTTTGGTCGCGTATCTGACTAATCGCCACTCCGAGCATTTCCTGCAAATTGGAAATATTTGCAGTATCATTTCCAAAACTGTTGTCAAGGTACTGCCGGAAAAGTTCCTCATTATCTTCACGGTCAATGTCTCGTATATAGGCATCGAGGCAGTACGTAAAGGTGTACTCGGGAGAGTGTTCGTAAACCTCTCCCGAAAATATGTCGAGTACACCGTCTTTAAAGTTAATGAGTGAACCGTCATTGCCCTCTGAAAACTCGCGGCTTTCTATATTAGGTATTGTGAGAAGTTCGTCAATAACTTTCTCAATACTGCCTATTTGACTGTGGATTTCGGACGGAAGTTCGTTTTTAAACTTGCCTCTGTTTTCAACGTTATTCAGGCAGTAATAAGTTCCGTTGCTTTCACGGTAGAAATAGGTCAAGTTGTCTATGCGAATAACATTAACGCAAGATTTTGTTAGATACTTCGCAATATCATAGCTTTTCATCTTTGACAAATCAACGTTTTTAGGCACAAGTGCCTCTTGAACGCTTGATTTTTTAATGGTTTCAGCCATTCTGCGATTTTTCTCATATGGAATAACCGTGTTTTCCCAATATTCGGAAATTGGAGTGAATCCCTTGTTGCAATCATAAAAACAATCGGTTTCATCATCGCTAAAATCTTCCTCGGCTGACAGTTTATCTGCCATTTCAGCTAATTCATCAAAAGTTAAGAAACCAATTTCCTTAGCTAATTCAGATAAATCTTCTTCTCCCATTTCTTCATATTGGTCATCGTCATCATAGTCATTAATAAAAGTAAATGGGTCATTTTTATACATAGTCATCATCTTCTTCCTGTTGGGTTATGTGTGAGATTTCATCTGCACCTTTGCAAGGCAATGCGGACAAAGGTTCAAAGAATTTTGTAAATGCTCCGCTGATTTCAACATTTTGTAATGCCGTTGATTTTAAAAGTGAAATAACAGCGGAAATACCTTCCATAACTTTATCGTAATTATTAACGATATTGCCTTTCATTCCAACATCAATAGACATTCCCGAAAGACTTCCATTTGTGGCAGCGGGTTTGGTTAGTATGACACTTAATGCTGCATTCTCACATTCAAATGCGAACACAAATGAGTGGTCATAATTATATGGATACTTATTAGAAATTTTCTCACATATTTCATTAATTTTTACATATCCAACGAAATCTTCAGAATATTTCGGCTTTGCAGCAATGGCTAAATTATCCAATTCGAGTGTAATAATTCCACCATTTTCGTTCACAGAAATACATATACAGCGATTTATTCTGAATTTATTTCCGAATATGTATACGCATCTCTCAAAAGAATCCATATACAGACATATTGAATCCTCGAATTGAAGATTGTTAAAATGATTGAATTTTTCTATAAATTTTGATTGTGAAATTATTTTGCTCATAGCAAAATCCTCCTTTAATTTTAATTCACAATTAAAAGTTCACAATCGTGACTCCATTGTCTACAGCTTAATGAGCTTTTTTCTTGTGTTATCCCCATTATACCACATCTTGAAAGCATTTCAAGTATGCGCCAAAAAGTTTTTATTTTTGGAGATAACGTAACAAAGCCATTTGCGGCTATATGTCAAATAATTCCAAAATACCAACTAAAAAATCTCCGCACTTTTGAGAAGCTCTAACCGTAATAGTAACAGGACAAATGTTGCATTTGGCAAATTTGCTTTTCAATCGGAAAATTTGTTTTTGGGAATAGTTACCATTATTTATTAAATCTTCAAATCTTTCTTCAAGAGGTTTCTTACTGTCGAGAATTGCAAACATAAGTTTTTTGGTTTTGTCTTTGAAATGCTGTGCGGCAATAAGCTGTTTGGCTGTTTCCAAAGTCATATAGTTGCCCCGCCAAAATGCTCGGTCAAAACAGTCTTTCATCAGTTCTTGGCTTTCGTCTATGAAATATGACAAAATTTTCCTTAAATCATAGCCTCGCCAACGTGATACATATTTATATATAGTATCTCTCGGCAGTCTTACCTCAAAGCGGAGAATTTTGCCGTACTCGTCAGCTAATTTGTATTCATTCGTTCTGTTAGCAACCTCATACTCTTTATCGTACATCTCTATCTCAAAGGACAGGCATACAAGCGTTAGGCTGTGACGGTTGTCCCGAGCATCTTCAAATTGCTTTTCATATACATTTTGGGTCAGATATGACTTTCTGCCGAGCTTGATATAGGTTTCAACAACGGCGGGGGACATTACATAGTTTACACATAGGTCAACTCTGGATAGTGTAAAATCGTACACCGTCATATTGATTAGCTTTAGTGCCTCATTGAGACGTTTTAACATTTTCTTACAGGAATTGGAATGTGTGAATATTTCGGTTTGAGTATACCGTTCCGCCAGCAAGTCGGTTGGGTTGACGATAATTTCTATTCTCGCGAAACCGTTCTGCATATACAGCTTTGCGGATACCCCGAGGTACCCCTCGGTCATAAATATTTTCGATTTTATGTAGCTTTGGTTACCGACTTCCTTTTTCTCCCAAACACTTTTTTGAAGTATCAGTTTTAATTCGCGGTACTTCTCAAAGTGCAAAGAGGCTGTGAGCATAAAGGTGTGTATTCCAAAACCGCTGTTAGTTGTGTAGTACATTACATAATCACCTCGTATTTTATTACGAAGTTGTTAAGTAAGTTCAAAATAATAAGAAAAGTTTGTTTATGTCATTTTGGCAATTCTCTCCATAAAACATAGGCTTGGAGAGACTTTTTAGTATTACAAAGTGTCCTGTCGGAGGCACATAATATACGCTGACAGGCTGACAAGTATGTTAAATTTGGTTGGTACACACGATTGTATATAAGAAATGAAAGAACCTGTCAGCGTGTCAGCATTTTTATTGAGAATATGTGTTTCGATATTTGCGGCGTTACGGAATAAAATCTCCATACCGAAAGGGCAGAGCATTTACCGTTATTGGCGTATTACGTCAGCAAAGGTATTACTCTCACGGGTTACAATACATATGTATCGTTCCCTGCCTAAATGGTATGGAGATTTATTTTTGACATAAGGCGGTATATGATGTGAAAAAGTGTACAGTGTTGCCTAAAGCATATATTTTAAGACTGTTGTATGATGCTGACAGGCTGACAGGTATATTCGTTTTTATTCTGCGTATTTGCGGCTATTATAAGAAATGAATCAGCCTGTCAGCGTGTCAGCATAATAATTAGGGTGTAAATGACGAAAATACTCCTTTGTGATAATAAAACAAGACTATGACAGCGGCACATATTACATATCCACCCATCAGCGCGGATTTAATTTCAATTATTAAGTTTTTAATTTTTTCTTGCAATCTCCCACAAAATGTGCTAAAATAAGTGTAAAAGGGGGGAGAAAATTGCCCGAAACAATAAAAACGTCCGAGCGGGGTACGGTGGAAATTCTAACCGAAAACGGCGGGAAAATTATTCGCCGCACCGTCAACGCGGAAATGCCGCTGTACGCCGCTTTAAAAAATTCCGAGTGCAAATATTTGCCGAAAATTTATTCGACGGAAATTGCCGACGGCAAAACAATTGTCACCGAGGAATTTATCAATGGCAAGCCCCTCCTTACCGCAAATCTTGACGAAAAGAAAACTATCCGCGCAATGGTTCAGCTTTGCGCCGCGCTGGAATTTATTCACGGACTGGGCATTGTCCACCGCGACATAAAGCCGTCGAATATTCTCCTTGCCGAGGACGGAAATATCCGCCTTATCGACTTTGAGGCGGCGCGTTTTGTCCGCGAGGATAAGGACAAGGACACCCGATATTTGGGCACTGACGGCTTTGCTCCTCCCGAGCAGTACGGCTTTTCCCAGACCGATTTTCGGGCGGACATTTACGCCGCGGGGCAGACTTTTAAAACTCTTTTGGGAAGTCTTTCTGCGGACAAAAAATACGCGAAAATTATTAAAAAAGCAACCGCCCTCGACCCTGCGGAACGTTATCAGTCCGCAAAGGAATTTGCAAATGCGCTTACAAATAAGCGGGAGAAAATTTCCGTTTCGGCAGTTTTGTGTACAGCCGTTGCCGTAACGCTTTTCGCGGCTTTTACGCCTAAAGAAATTCCCGAAAATATTCCCGCAGACAATGTTGCCACGGGAAATTCAACAGAAAGCAGTCTGCCGCCCGATTGGTCTGTTCCCGCCGAGGTGCAGAGCAATATTGACAAATACAATGCCGAGCGTGAGGCGGGGCTGACCTATTACGGTGTGCCCGAAAATCTCCCCGAATACGACCGCGAGAGCCTGCTGTTTTTTCCCGAGGACGAAAATGCGAAGATACTTTTTACAAACGGCAAGGCGTTGTTTGCCGAGCACGAAAAATTTTATATGTACTATGATTTGGACGGCGATGGCGTGAACGAGGCTGTTTCCGTTTCGGCTGACGGCAACGGTTTTCCCAATATTCAATTTGTGTACGGAGTGCCGCAAAACGGTTCCTACAGCGGCTTAGGCGGCTTTTGGTCGGAATACCTTACGGGGCTTGATTTCAACGAAAAATATTTTTTGCAAATAACTTTTTTTGAAATTCCATACAACGGGCGTTACGCCGCTTTAACCGTCGGGGACGGCGAAAATATAAACGTCACGGAAATTTACGCGGTGAAAAACGGCGCGATTGAGTACATCGGGTGCGGCAAAGGCGAGACAACGGCGGCGATGTCAGCCCAAACTCTTAACGAATATTTTGCGGACGGACGGCATAACGTCTATATGCTTTTGGACGGCGAAATGACCGTTATTGACGAGTACACCGAAATTGACGAGGATAATTCGCTTAGGGATATTTTTGAAAATTTTGCGGCGCAGGAGGGATATTGATGACGGTGCTTAAAGAAAAATCCACGGACGAAATGTGGAACGAAATAAAGTCGGCGGACGATTACGAAAGCTTTGCGGCGGACAATGCGGAGGAATTTACCGCAAAAGATATTTCGGATTGCTTGAATGAATTGCTGACGGAAAAAGGCATTGATTTAAAGGATGCCGTGAAAAAATCGGGCATTGAGCGCACCTATGCTTACCATATTTTTTCGGGGAAAAAAGTCCCGTCACGGGACAAACTTATCGCCAT
Source organism: Ruminococcus sp. (assembly GCA_023665505.1). Lineage (GTDB taxonomy): Bacteria > Bacillota > Clostridia > Oscillospirales > Ruminococcaceae > RGIG8773. The sequence goes on along the minus strand of JAMPDU010000004.1, from coordinate 8,889 downwards.
TGCTTTCGGTATGGGTCTTGACCTTGAGGAAACTCAACGGCTTTTGAAACGGACAAGAAATCGCCCGCTGTACCCCAAAGACGAGCGTGATGCGATAATAATTTACTCGCTGTTGAACGGTCTGCAAACGGACATTACCAACGAAAGGCTTTATGAGCGGGGATTTGATTTGATATAAAAATTTGCCTTGTACCAACGTACAAGGCAAATTTGTGTCCCAACGGAACACCACAATACTTTTTATTTGTGGTATAATGATTTCGGAGCAATTTTATTCGGTGTAAAGCTCCTCGTCGGTGCAGAGGATTTCGCCGTTTTCGCACTCGTACTTTTTAATCTCACGGGCAATGAGAACCTCAATCATATTGGTGAGAGAACGGTGTTCCTCCGCCGCAATTTTTTTGATTTTGCAGTGGGTAAGCGGATCCAGCCGCATTGTGAACTGGGACTTTATTACTGCCATAAGCATCATCTCCTCAAATATTTATGATACCATATTTCTACCGTTTTGTATGGTATTTATGTTGTGTCACTTTGATACCTAAAATACTAAAACCCCTCATATTACGATTTTGGTAATATGAGGGGTTATTTTTTGTGTCCTTATATAATTATAAAAATAACCGATTTCCCGAAAGTTCAGTTATATATAATAAATATAGCAGTCTGCGGCAAGTTAAAATCAATTCCAAATAGATTTATTCGGAATTGAGAAAACTTTAATTTTCGCAGAAATGCGCTTATAATGATAATCGAAAGGAGTGGAAAGCTATGACAGCTTTATTGAAAAGGGGGAAAATGAATAGGTACATTAAAATTATTCACGAAATAATCGAGCGTTCATAAAGCCCGAAATGGTGAACCTTACAAACGCGGTAATTATGGAGGAAGTCTGCAAAAATATCAGCGGCAGAATTAAGGCGGAATTGCTTGAATTTTTGCCGAAATTTAAAAAGGAGTGTTAATTATGTACGATTTGGATATTTATGATGAGTACGAAGATTTTGAAGATAATGACAGCGGCGAGGACTTGTTTGATTACAATGACAAATTGAGCATTGCGGAAAATTTCAAGCGGTTCAGCACTGAATGGCGCAAGGGTATGTTGGAGCTTAACGACGTTTTTAACGATACGTTCAGCGCGTTTGAGGAGTACGAGGAGGCTTTCGAGGACGACCTTGCTGATGACCCCGAATTTATGCAGGACAGGATTGCTTTTAACGGCTACAGAATTTTCGCGGGAATGTGCGGGAACGCCGCCGCGACTATCGGGAATTTCCTTGACGCGGCTTCGGGAATTTTAAACGGGAACGGTCCGACAATTCAAGTCCACGCGGAAAATTCCTCGGAACTGGAGCGTACTTACAAGCCCGGCGACCACCTTAAATTGAGCAGGGGCGTTTACACTCACCACGGCATTTACGCGGGGGACGGGACGGTTATTCACTATTCGCAGGGGTATGATGAAATCCCCGAAATTAGGGAAGTGCCGTTCTCGGAATTTGCGGGGATAAGCAAGGTTATGCTTGTGCCCGAAAGCGAAAGTCCGCTTAGATTTTCGGTGGACGAGGCTGTACGGCGTGCAAGGTCAAGGCTTGGGGAACAGAATTACAATCTCATTTACAACAACTGCGAGAATTTTGTGCGGTGGTGCAGGGCGGGGGGATAAATTCCCCCTGTGTCCTTGCGGGACACCAAATTTTCTGCGGACGTGATATAATTAATATGTACACTTTTATCATATTATGCACGCATAATTTTGTATGGTATCACAACTATATCAATTTGACACCTAACAAAATTTGTGGTATAATAAAAAAGTCACAATTTGTAAATTTATCTGCACAAATGTTTTTAAAAAAATATTAAAGGAGTTTTGAATTATGAAAAAAGCAACAGCAATAGCGGTAATGCTTGCAATGGCGTTGTCTTTAACGTCTTGCGACAAGGCTGAGGATACAAGCTTAATTGGGAGATTGTCGGGTAAAGTTGAGCTTGCAATTGATTTTGAATATGAAGAAAATGACACAGAAATTACAATATTAAAGTGTAAAAGCAAAGATACGCAAATCATAATTCCAGACGAGATTAACGGAAAGCCTGTTACGGAAATCGGCAAAATCGCCACAGAAAATGAAAATAAAGAAAGCGTTTTCAGTTCTAAAATTACAAGTGTGACTTTATCACATAATACTGAAACAATAGGCAATTATGCTTTCAACGGCTGTACAGGACTGACAAGTATAACTTTGCCTGATAGTGTTAATACAATTGGGTGTTACGCTTTCAAAGGCTGTACTGGTCTTGAAAAGGCAGTTATACCTCAAAATGTAATTGAAATAGGCGAATATGCTTTTGAAAACTGCAAAAATCTGAAAAGTTTAACATTGCCAAATCATATAACAGCTATTAATGCAGGTGTTTTCTCAAATTGTAATAATCTTACAGACATAACCTTACCCAGAGAAATGAATAAAATCTGTTCTCGTGCATTTAGCGACTGTACAAGTCTTGAAACATTGGATATACCTAACAGTGTTGTTGAAATAAACGGTTATGCCTTTGAAAACTGCAAAAATTTAAAAAGCATAACATTGCCGAATAATATACCCGAAATTGAAGTCGGCGTTTTTTCGGGCTGTACTAATCTAACAGATATAACCATACCTAATGCTGTAAAAGCAATCGGATATGTTGCCTTTAAGGGGTGCGAAGGACTTACAGATATAACATTGCCTAATGGCATTACGGAAATCGGTTCTCACGCGTTTAACGGCTGTACGGGGCTTACAAAAGTTTCTGTTCCAAACAGTATAACGGAAATAGGCAGCAATGCTTTTGAAAACTGCACAAACTTAAAGAGCATAGCATTACCCGATAAAATAAATACAATTAAAGTCGGCACTTTTTCGGGTTGTACAAATCTAACGGATATAAAAATACCTAACAGTGTGACTAAAATTGAGTTTGCCGCTTTTATGGACTGTGCAAGCCTTGAAAATATAGTAATACCCGAAAATGTTAAGGAAATCGGTAAAGACGCGTTTAAAGGGTGTCCTTACAGTAATACAGAAAATGAAACGGCGGCAAATATTACCTCAGAGCCGTCTACGCTTTCCGATTTTGAATACTATGATGACGGTTATGAAAGATATTATATAGAAAAATATATTGGAAATGACAGCGTTATTGTTATTCCAGACAAAATCAACGGTTTTCATGCAGGTAATATAAATGCGTGGGCTTTTGCATCATGCGGAGCAACTTCCGTTATAATACCCGACAGTGTAACGTTTATAAGTCCTTTAGCTTTTGAAAACAGTACCTGTGATATTACATACAAGGGAAAAACGTATTCGCCGGATCAATACAGTGAACTTTGCGACGCGGCAAACAATGCGGGTACTCAAACAGCGGCGGGGTATGATTTTAAATTTACAGAATATGATACGACAATTGTATTGAATAAATATATCGGAAGTGATACCACCGTTATTGTTCCTTCCGAAATTAATGGGAAACCTGTAACAAATCTTGCTGATGCATTCGCATACTCGAACGTTAAAAAAGTAATTATACCCGAGGGCATAAGTGTTTTGAGCAACGGCACTTTCGCTTGCTGTTATAACCTTGAAAGCGTAACTTTGCCGGACAGTGTAAATTCGATTATAGGACAGGTTTTTTACAACTGTCCCAAGCTTTCAGAAATTAATATACCCGATCACTATATGCTTATGATAAGCGAGGATTCCTTTGAAAAATGCCCTGGGCTTGCCGATTATGATTTCTCCGATTACATTATGTGGACTTAATTGGGTACGGTAAAATTTCCCGTCAAAACGAAAATTACATAAAAAATAAAAAGGAGATGCAAAAAATGTATTGCAAAAACTGCGGAAAATTAATTGAGGACGACGCGGATTTCTGTACAGGCTGTGGTCTGAGGGTCAAGGAAAGTGAACCTGAGCCAGTATCCGCACCCGAGTCGGAGGCTTACGGGGGGACGGTACATTCAGTTCCATATTCCACGGCATACCCTGCCAAGGTTCAAAAAAGCAAAGCTCCAATCGTTTTCGCAATTGCTTTTATTGCGATAGTGGTTCTTGTGTTTGCCTTTTCGGGAGACAAATATGTCAAAATGGTTAAGGGCGGTTGCCTTGATGAGTACCCCAATATGCCGATTGGCGCAGCGTTTGACGATTATTTCCATAATCCCGACTGGACAAGCTTTGAGACAAGCGACGGCAGAATAATCGTTGAATTCAACGGCGTGTTTGAGTATTTCGGCAAGAGTACAACCTGCACATTTCAGTTTGAAGTTCACGAAAATTCGGGTGATTTTGAAATATCATATGCGGGTATAGGCGATGAAACAATGGGTTTAATTGAATTTTACGCCATACTCGAGGACGTGGAAGAAGATTATCTTAACTAAAATTAAGGAGGATTTTATTATGTTTTGTAAAAAATGCGGAAATCAAATTGATGACGATTCGGCTTTCTGCTATAAGTGCGGTACGGCTGTATCTAAGGTAAGCGTACCTACACAGAATATGCAGACAAGCTCACCAATGCAGAACGTACAGGCAAGCGTACCCACGCAATACGTTCAGACAAATGTACCCACACAAAATGTGCAAACAAGTGCACCCGTGCAGAATATGCAGACAAACGCACCTACACCAAAACCAAAGATTAAAAAGATTTCTGCAAAGGGAACAGAAGTAATGTCAACCGAGCCTATTCCAAGCAAGTATAAAATTGGAAAAATAATTACTGTTGTGGCGGCGGCTATTTTTGCAATGACTATTCCAATTCCCGATGAAAACTTTTGGCTGCTGTTTATTTTTTGTGTTTTTATTTGCGTAGGTCTTGCGTGGAACGGCTTGTCGGCGGTAACTATGTTAATTATTAGAAAAATTGAAAAAGAGCAGTACGCTTCCTACATAGAAAGTGAAAACGCGGAGGAAATTATTAATTTGATTGCTCAACCGTTGAAAAAAAACAGTATGCAGGTAATGAGGTGCAACAAGGGTTCAAACGTTGTGTTGGTCAATTATTACGGCAAAAATTACGAACTGTATTTCAGTAAATACGGGTACTTTAATATCTCTCCCGATAGACCTGTTTATATGTACGGCTTTGAGGGATTTAAAATAGTTAAAATGCCGTTTATCTATGAACACAGCCTTGAGGATTTTCCTAAAATAGCGTACTGTGTGCAGGAAACTTTGAAAAAGGCGTAATATAAATCTGCAATTCTTTAAGGTCTGAATTTATTTTAAAAGGAGGGTTTTTATGTTCTGTAAAAACTGCGGAAGTCAAATAGACGATAACTCGGCTTTCTGTTCAAAGTGCGGGACAGCCGTTTCAGCCGTTCCGCAGCAGACGGTAAAAACCGTATCGGCAATTGAAAAAGCTCCCGAATACGGAAAAAGGATTACGTCAACCGAAAATCTTGATCCGTACTTTCAAGCAGTTTCGACTGCAATAAAAATTTTGCGCTGGATTTTGTGCATAGGCTTGATTTACATTTTCCTCGGCGAGTACAGCGTTATAGTGCTCATAATAGTAATCGTTTTAAGCGTTAAGCTTTCAAAAGCGGCGGCGAATTTTATTATGCACGCTTACGAAATGGTTAGAGGAACAAAGCTTATGGGCATAGAGTACAGTTCTTATATCAATACCAAAAACGCCGAACTCATAACGTCTGTTTTGATGACACCTATGCTGTTGCGTAATATCAAAATATGCGTTGGTACTGAGCCGCACGTGATTGATATTTTATACTGTGACAGAAAATATATTGCAAGTTTTTCCACCGAGCCTGGTGGCAGTTTCAGAATTATGGGTTTTGATGATTATGAAAATTTTAATGAACAAAGTTATGCCAATATGTGTAGTGACATACCTCTTATTGTGTACCATATTCAAAACATTCTGAAAAATTTGTAATAAATCCCCTTGTGCTGTTGATAACACAAGGGGATTTTTTAATTGTAAATAATTTTTTCCAAAGCGTCCCTCGGAATACGCCAAACCTTGCCCACCTTAAACCCTGGCAATTTCTTGCTTCGGAGCAAATTGTAAACCGTAGTCAGCGAAACATCAAGCTCATAAGCCGCCTCGTCGGGAGTTAAATAATCTTTGTAATCCGTAATCATAAAATCATTCCTTTCAAATAGTAAGTATTAACAATTTGTTGCAATTATGCGTAAAATTCGGACTTTCAAGTATATATTATATTTACGGAGAAATGAATAAAATCCCCATATTACCGTGATTTGCGGCGATATGGGGATTAAAATTTCTCCGAAATAATTTGTGCGGAATTTTGTTAAAAAACATTTTCTGCACATAAAAAACCATATTTTGAAAGGAGTTTAAAAATTATGAGCAAAATGGAAAAAATCATCGGAACGCTTGCAATTGCCGTGGTTTCGGCGGTTGTGAAAAGCATTATGGACGAATAGCGGTGATAAAATCCGCGCTAAATTGCGAGAGGAGGCGATAGCGTGAGCAAGGAGCTTGTGCTGAAAATTCTTGCCGCTGTTGCGGGAACGGCGGCGGTTGTATTTTGCAGTTGTCTTGAAAACGACGTTTCGGAGGAAGTGTTGAAATTATGCGATTTCACGGACAGCGAATAAAAAATTTTCCCGCACTGTGGCACGTAATTAACGACGAAATATTTTATTCGGAATGAAAATTAAAAACCCAAAAATTTAAAATCGAAAAGGAGAGATTTAAATGTCAGCAAATGTAGAAACGATGTTTTATGTAAGGTACGCACCTTGGCACGGACTTGGCGTTCGGGTAGAATCTGCGCTTAATTCACAGGAGGCTTTAGAGGTTTCGGGACTTAACTGGAAAGTGGTTCAAAAGCCCATTATGACGGGGAATTACGAACCTATCAACGGCTACAAAGCCAACGTCCGTGAGAGCGACAACAAAATTCTCGGAGTAGTTACCGACCGCTATAAAGTGGTGCAAAATTCCGAGGCGTTCGCTTTTACGGACGCGCTTTTGGGTGAGGGTGTGAAGTACGAAACCGCAGGTTCTTTGAAGGACGGCAAAAAGATTTGGATTTTAGCAAAACTCCCCGACAAGTACATCATTGAGGGCGAGCAAATCGCGCCATACCTTGTTTTCAGCAGTTCTCACGACGGAAACGGCGCGATTAAAGTCGCAATGACGCCAGTCCGTGTGGTGTGCCAAAACACGCTCAATATTGCGCTTTCAACGGCAAAAAGAATGTGGTCTACGGTACACGTCGGCGACCTCGCTCACAAAATGGACGAGGCTCACAATACGCTTTTGCTCGCGGAAAAATATATGGGCAGGCTCGGCACGGAATTTGCAAATCTTCGCCGAATAAAATTGTCGGACGCAAAGGTTATGGAGTACATCGAAATGCTCCTGCCAATGGACGACAACCCAACCGCGACCCACAAGAAAAATGTTGAGCGTATCCGCGAGGATTTGAAAATGCGGTATTTTGACGCGCCCGATTTAAAGCACCTCGGCAAGAACGGATACCGTTTCATCAATGCGGTTTCGGATTTTGCGACCCACGCAAAGCCGCTCCGCGAAACTGCAAACTACCGTGAAAACGTGTTCGCCAAAACGATTGAGGGAAATCCGCTTATCGACAAGGCGTATGAAATGGTGCTTGCCGCTTAAAAAATAATTGTCGGGAGATTAATTTCTCCCGACATTTTTATTCAAAAAATTAAATTATGAAAGGCGTGATTTTAATGGCAAAAATTTTAATTTCAACAGAAAATATGCCCTATGAAGACTGGCTCGAATACCGTAAAAAGGGCATTGGCGGCTCGGACGCGTCCGTGGTTTGCGGAATAAACAAATACAAATCTCCCGTTGAATTGTGGCTTGAAAAAACAGGTCAGTTGCCCTATTCCGAGGCGGGAGAGGCGGCGTATTGGGGTACTCAGCTTGAGTCGTTGGTGCGTTCCGAATTTTCAAAACGCACTGGTATTGAGGTCAATATTGTAAAAGAAATTTTACAGCACGACGACTATCCTTTTATGCTCGCGAACCTCGACGGAACTTGCCAGCACCCCAATTACGGCACTTGCATTTTCGAGGCGAAAACCGCTTCTGCTTACAAAATAGGCGAGTGGGACGATAAAATTCCCGACGAGTATATGCTCCAAATTCAGCACTATATGGCGGTGACTGGTTACAAGGATGCATATATCGCTGTTTTGATTGGCGGCAATACTTTCAAGTGGAAATTTATTGAGCGTGACGAGGAAATTATTTCAATGCTGATTGAGCTTGAAAAAGATTTTTGGCAGCATGTCGAAAATGAAGTACCGCCTGCATTGGACGGTTCTGACGCGTCCGCAAAATTTATTGAGGAACGTTTCCCAAACAGCATTTCACAGTCTAAAATTGAACTTCCCGAAACCGCCGAAAATTTAATTGCGGAGTACAATTCCGCTTGTGAGCAGTTGGAGGAAATTACCGAGAAAAAGCTAAAATCGGAGAATTTGCTCAAAGAAATGCTTGGCGAAAATGAAGTCGGGACGTCCAAAAATAATGTGGTTACTTGGAAAAGTATGTCGCAGGAACGGCTCGACAGCAAGACGTTCAAGGCTGAACACCCCAAACTGTACGCAAAGTACGCAAATAAAATTTCTTATCGACGCTTTTCAATTAAGGCGGTTTAACGGAGGTTTGCTATGAATACTGAAATTTTGAAATCGAAATTAAATACCAAAATTAATGAAATTTCTGCCGAAGAAAGGAAGATTACTATGCAGGAAACTACCATTACAAAACTTGACACAAATTACGCGGCATTGAGCAACAACGCGCTTGAAATTATCAAAAATAATTTGAAAAATCAGCCGCTTTCTTTACAGC
>JAMPDU010000049.1 GCA_023665505.1 Ruminococcus sp. | reverse complement strand
TAAAAATTAAGAATCAAATGAAAAGAGGTAATAACATGGAACAGAAAAAATCATGGAAAAAGGCGTTAATTTTCGGCTTTGTGACATTGTTTCTCTGCGGTATCGGCGACTGGCTTATCGGTTACGAGCCGCAGGGCGGTCGGGAGCTGATTTTCGGAATTACAAACACAAATATTACGGAAGTCCCCTCTTGGTTTTATTTTACGTCTATGGTTTTGGGCGTGCTTTCCGCTTTCGGCTGCAAAGCGTACGCCCCGGTGATGATTGAAATTTTGGACGCGTTACGGACAAGCCGCGGCTCGAAATCCTACAGAGCCTTTCGGTTCGGACTTTCCTCCGCGCCGCTGATGTTTATATCTTTCCACACGGCGTGCTGCATAGCCCTGCTGCTGATACAAGCCGCGCTGAAAGCGGGCGTGTCCGAGGACGCGGCGAACAGCGTATTCCTGCTGCCGACGGCGGTTTCGATAATTCCGTTTACAATTTGGTGCTTTGTTGTGGACATTCCCGTTACCGTCAGCTTTATAGCTTTGGTACTTAAAGGCAAAATCGGGCTACCGAAATGGACGGTTATATGCAGCCCTCTCGGCATGAGCGTGCTCATGAAAATTATCGCCGCGGTTTTAATTGCCTGCGGACTTGAGCGGTTTGCTTTTCTGACAAGCTGCGGCGAATCTTGGGGACACGCTTTCATGTGCCTTGCTTTCCTTAAAACCGTCGGGAAAATAAATAATTGATAATTTCTCATTTTTGATTTCCCAAAAAAAGAAAAGGCGTTCGGTATTTTTTGAACGCCTTTTCGCTTTTTATATTTTTAAAAGCGATTTTCTCATACCGTCCCAAACGGGCATGGCTTTCCCGGGTTTTTCCGCCCTGAGATTTTGTATAAAACCGTCGATGATTTTCATTTCCTCCGCGCCGTTTTTGCAGTGGTCGGTAAGCATTAAGTCCCCCAGCACGGTGCGGCTCATAATAAAATACAGCAAAAACATCGCCTTTGACTTAATTCCGTCCCCGTAAAACTCGTCCTCTTTCGGCGGCATTACCCTAACGCCTATGCTTTTCAAATATTCAAACGCCTCCCCCGAGGCGCGCATAACCCGCCTTATATCGTTTTTAGAGGCTTTTCTCAAATTGTGCCCAAGCTCAAAAGAAAGAAAAGCGTACGGCATAATTTCCGCCATATGGCAAAGGTAATAGCCGTACATATCGTCAAGCCAAGTGGTCTTATATCCGCTTGCCGAAAACATCGACGATATAATTTTTTTGTCGCTTTCCACCGCCGCCCCGTGCAGACCGCCTATAACAAGCTCCGTCACGGGAAGTCTGCCGCATACGGCAATTCCGTCCTCCCTGTGCCCCGCGGAATTTTGAAACCCGAATAAAATTCTGCGTTCCGTTTTTGAATTTTCGGCAATGTATTTTTCCAGCCCGTCCGCCTCGGTGTTGTTTCCGACCAAAACAACTATTTCCGTGTTAAGGGCGGCAAGCTTGTCCGCAACCGCCCGCTGCTGCTGGCTTTGCATCACCGAAAACACCGCGTCGTACCGCGTGTTATTATCGGGATTTTTCACAACTTTCACCCGGTCTGCCGTAATTTTTTTCTGCAAATAATGCTTTATGACAATTCCGTTTTCGCACAGCGTATCGTAAGTCCGCCCCGCAGCCACGGTAACACTGTTCCCCGATTTAACGAGAAAATGTATCATAAGCGAGCCTATCGCCCCCGCCCCGTAAACCAAAACGTTCATTAAATTAACCCACCGCAAATATTTTCGCAGTTTAAGTAAGTTTATACAAACTTAGTTACCTTAAGCTAACTGCAATTTAATTATACCATTTTAAAATAAGTTTGTCAATAGGAAAAATTTAAAACACAAAAAATATACGTCCAAAAAATTAAAAAGGGTATCCCATACTTAAACGGAATACCCTTTTCAACCATGCTGTCACTCATACCTCAACGCCTCAATCGGGTCAAGCTTAGCCGCCCGATTGGCGGGGTAGTACCCAAAGAAAACCCCGATAGCCATTGAAAACGACACCGCCAAAATTATCGCTCCCACCGAGGGCGGAGCAACCGTGCCCACAATAATTCCCGCAACGTTGCCCAGCAAAATTCCCCCGATAATGCCGATAATTCCCCCGATAAGGCAAATTATCACCGACTCGATTATAAACTGGCTGCGTATCGCCGAATTGGGCGCGCCCAACGCTTTCCGCACGCCTATTTCCCGGGTTCGCTCCGTCACCGAAACAAGCATGATGTTCATAACGCCTATGCCCCCCACCACAAGGGAAACCCCCGCGATTATGGCGATTACCATGGAAACAATTCCCAGTACCTGATTTATCATCTCCATTTGCGACTCCATTGTGGCGTACATAATCTCAACGCTGTCGTTGCTCCTGTAAAAACGGCTGTTCATATAGTCCGTAACTTCCTCGCAGAACTTCGTTGGGTCAACTTCGTCGTTGACGATTACATAATAGTAGTAAAAACATGGGTCTGGGTCGTTGTTAATTTTTGCCACGGTTGTGTACGGCACATACACCTCGTTATTCCAGTCCTCCCCCATAGTGTTAACCATCGCGCTCATCATGGCGGTCATTTTGTATTCGTAAATTCCCACCACCGTAAAATCATAGCTGCCCTCAAGCATTTTTATGTTCAGTACCTGTCCTATCGCGCCCTTTACCGAGCCGTACAGCTTTTCCGCCTGCTTGTCGCTGATAACGCAGACGTTCAGCATTCTTGTTACGTCCTTGTCGGTAATGTACCGCCCCGCCACCATTTCGTAGGAGGACTGATAAATATACCCCGGGCTTACCGAGTAAACCACAAGATCCAAGTCCTCATGGCGGAAACGGGTTTTCGCGCTGTTTGTGTCATAGTTTATGACAGTACCCTTTATTTCCTCGGAGAAACGCTCATCAACGTTGGAAATCATTTCCTCCGTAATGAAATCGTCCGTCATTATGTAGTCGCGGGTGGCGTCGGGTTTCGTGGCGAGCTGAAAGCCCACAAGGTTAGAGCCGCCCTGAGAATTGATAGTGTCCGTAATGCTCTTCTGCATGATGTTGCCCAGAGTGGTAATCATTATAATCGAGCTGATACCGATAATAATACCCAGCATAGTCAGCACCGCCCTCATTTTGTTGGACTTCAGCGACGTTAACGCCAGCTTAATATTTTCAAGCAAATTCATTCGGACTTTTCCCCCTTTGCCGTACTGTCCCCGACGATAGCCCCGTCCGAAAGAGTTATAACCCGGTCGGTTTCCGCCGCAAGCTCGGGGTTGTGGGTTATGAGGACTATGGTTTTCCCCTGCTCCCTGTGGAGCTTGTGAAAAATATCCATAACAAGCCGTCCCGTTTTGGAATCAAGCGCACCCGTCGGTTCGTCCGCAAGAATTATTGCAGGGTCGTTAGCCATAGCCCGCGCGATTGAAACCCTCTGTTTCTGTCCGCCCGAAAGCTCGTTCGGCGCGTGGGAGGCTCTGTCGGACATCTCCACCAGTTCGAGAAGTTCTTTAGCCCGCCGCGTTCTCTCTTTTGAGGGTACCCCCGCGTACAGCATGGGCAGCTCCACATTCTTAAGAGCGGAAGTCCGCGCGATAAGGTTGAAATTCTGGAACACAAACCCGATTTTCTTGTTGCGTATCCCCGAAAGCTCCTCGTCGCCGACGGTGCTCATATCAATCCCGTCAAGAACGTACCGCCCCGCCGTCTGCCTGTCAAGCGCGCCGACGATATTCATCAGGGTGGACTTTCCCGAACCGGACGCCCCCACAATCGACACAAACTGCCCCTCGGGCACGGAAATGTCCAAACCGTGGAGAATTTCAAGCTCGTTGGGCGAACCAACGTAAAAACTTTTCACAATGCCTTTCATCGAGATGATAGGCTTTTTTTCCGTACCGCTCATTGCTCCGCCCCGCTCTCCGTGTTTCCGACGTTTACGACCATTCCGTCCTCCAAAAGCTCGGTGTTTGTCAGCGCGAACATTCCGTCCTTAAGTTCGCTTGAAATTATTTCCGCCTCATAGTCCGTCTCAAGCCCTACCGTAACAACCACCTTTTTGGCGCGGTACACGCCCGTCTCGTCCTTTTCGGCTATGTACACAACGTCGTTTCCGTCCCCGTCGGTTGCAAGAGCGTCGTACGTAACCGTCAAAGCCCCCGCTTTTTTCTCGCTGATGATGTTCAGCTTGGCGGTCATGCCCGTGTAAAGCCTGCCGCCGTCCCCCTCGACGCTCGCCTCGATTTTATAGCTCACCCCCGAGTTAGACATTCCCGCCGCCCCCGTGGGAGCTACGTCGGTTATCTTGCCGTTAAATTCCGCGCTGCCCAAAGCGTCGCAGCGTATAACCGCCTCCATGCCTTCGGTTATGTAGGGAATGTCGTATTCCCCCACGCTTGCCGAAATCACAAGGCTGTCCAAATCCTCTATAGTGAACAGCGCACCCGTCGCGGCAGCGCCCTCCTCGGCGTTTACCGCCGTGATAATTCCGTCGCAGGGAGCTGTTACAACGGCGTACTCCAGCTTGTCTTTGTAGTTCTGCAAAATGATAACCTGGGGGTCGTTAAGCCCCGAAATGGTACGCTGCTGCTCCGCCTGCTTTTTCAGCGAGGCAAGCTCCGCCTCCACCTGCTGCACCGCCAAATCGTAATCCTTTTTGGCGGTTTCGAGAGCGTCCTCCGCGTTCTTCACCGCAATACCGTACCCCTCCGAGGTGTTCTCGTTCACCTTTCCCGTGTTCTCATAGTCGGACACCGCCCTGTCGTAAGCAAGCTGCGCGCTGTCCACTGAATTCTTTGCCGTATCCATGTTCAGCTTTGCGCTGTCCCTCGCCTTTTCAAGCGCGTCAATCGAATTCTCCAGCTGATTTCTCAGACTTTTCAGCTGCTCCTCAACATTTTCGAGCTTGAATTTTTCCACCGCCTCGTCGTACTTCTGCTTAGCCTTTTGATAGTCCGAGGTAATTTTTTCCGTCTCCTGCGGCGTATACAGCTCGAACCCGTACGCCGCCGCCTCTTCGCTTGCCCTTGTCATTTCGTAATATTTTTCCTCGGCTTTTTCAAATTCTTTCTTAGCGTCAACAAGCTCTGGGATTTGCTTTTTCTTTTGCACTTTAACGTAGTAGTCTTCGTACTCTTCAACTTTCGCGCTAAGGTCTTTCAGGTCGCCCGAATAATTCTCCGGCTTAAGAGCGTCCTCCGCGTCGTTGTAGGCTTTGACGGCGTTATCGTAATTGAGTTTCGCGCTTTCGAGCTGCTGTTCGGCGTTTTTAATCTGCGCGTCCGCGTTTTGAATATTTGACGGCAGAGTAGTACCTATACCCTGCTGCTCCTGCCTTTTTGCGTCCTCCAAAGCCTTTTCCGCCTGGTCAACCGCCTTTTGCGCGTTTACGAGGACGGAATTCCTGCCCGCGTTGTAGTCCGCCAAAGCGTCGGCGTACTTCTGCTCGATATCCGAAAGAGTGTAGTCGGAGTTTATCCCGCTGCTTTCCACCGTCGCCTGCTGCTGCAAAATCTGCTGCTGGAGTTCCTCCGTGCTTATTGTGCAGAGCACGTCGCCTTTTTTAACCGCGTCTCCCACGGACACGTTGATTTTTTCAACCGGGTAATTCAGTTTAGAGTAGACGTTTTTCTTTTCCGAGCTTTGCACCGTGCCGCTGACGGAGATTTTGTTTTCAAGCTCTTTTTGGGTAATTTTAACAGTGTCGGCGTAAGTCACGTTTGCCGCGCTGTTTGACAGCATGGCGACAGCCGTGCCGATCACGGCAATTCCCGCGATAATTGAGACGGGTACGATTATTTTTTTGGCTTTCATGGGGTATCTGTCCTTTCTTTACATAAGGTTTCGATATTATATAACATATAATATCATATAAAAATAAATTTGTCAATACATTTTTGAAAAATTTTCTGTACGATTATATTAAGCGATTAATACAATTATACAAACATACGGCAAAAAAGTCAATTGTACACATTAACAAAAAAGTCCCGCAAAATTAAATATTTTCTATAATAATTACCGAGACTTTTCTTCCCGTAAAATTATTATATCGGTACATTTTCAACTTTTTTTCAACTATGGCAATTTTTTTAATATTTTTGCAAATTTTGCACAAGTGCGGTATTCCCCCGCCCGCAGGCACCGATATGTATAATTTTGTCAATAACAATAACTATGTTAACAATTAACATAGTTAACCGCAGAAAATATTTATTGAAATTTTTCGCGGTTTTTTGCAAAAAACAGCTCGTTTTTTGCAAAAAATGATTAAAAAAATTCAAAAACGCGAAAAAATATTTTGTGAATTTTTAGCTATATTATGTACATGTTATTAACATTGCCAATATTAGGCAAAATAAATTCACCCGCATATTTTTCGCGGAGCGGGTAAAAATATTTTTGCGACCGAAAGAGATGTTATCAAAAAGGAGCTAAAATATATGAATATCGGTAAAACAGTGATAAAAGAAATAGACAGCCGAATAGAACGGCTGAACGAACATTACTCCGATGAAAAGGATACGGACGGGAACCCTTACGGCGAAATGCTTGCGGCTGAGGCAAAGCTGCTGAACACGGCTCTTGCCAACGAGCTGAGAAGTCTCAAGGAATTCGTCAAGGAAAACAGCTGATATTTCCCGAATTTGGGCGGGTGACGATACAGAAGTACTGCCGCCCGCGAGAGCGTTTTACTTTTATTGGTAAAGTATGCCAATATGGGTAAAGGCTCAGCCTTTTTGCCTGTACTCAAAGGGTACAGGCAAATTTTTTTTATTTTTTTGTAAAAACCTATTGACATCAGTCCGAATACGGATTATAATATCCACCGTCAGCATAAATAAATGCGTTAAAAGCAAAATCAAGGAGAAAAATTATGAACGGAATAAAACTTTCGGACCATTTTACCTATAAAAAAATTTTCAGGTTCTGTCTGCCGTCAATCGCCATGATGATTTTTACGTCGGTGTACGGCGTGGTGGACGGCTTTTTCGTATCGAACTTCGTGGGGAAAACCCCTTTCGCCGCAATAAATCTGATAATGCCGTTTCTGATGATACTGGGCGGTTTCGGGTTCATGGCGGGAACGGGCGGCAGCGCGCTTGTGGCAAAAACCTTGGGCGAGGGGGACGAAAAAAATGCCTGCCGCTATTTTACAATGATAATAAAGCTGACGGCGGTTATGGGAATTATTCTTTCGGCGCTGGGGATAGTCTTTATCCGCCCGATAGCGTATTTGCTGGGCGCGGAAGAGGATATGATAGGGTACTGCGTTACATACGGCAGAACGATGCTTGTGTTCAACACGTTTTTTATGCTGCAAAACACGTTTCAGGCGTTTTTTACCACGGCGGAAAAGCCTAAAATGGGTCTTGGGGTAACGGTTGCGGCGGGTCTGACAAATATGGTTCTGGACTGGCTTTTCATAGCGGTGCTCAAGTTTGGCGTTGCGGGGGCGGCTCTCGCCACGGGACTTAGCCAGTTTGTGGGAGGATTTTTGCCGTTCCTGTATTTTGCCCGTCGGAATAAGAGCCTGCTGCGGCTGGCGCGGACGAAAACGGAGGTCAGGGTTCTTTTAAAAGCCTGCGGGAACGGTTCGTCGGAGCTTATGACAAATATTTCCGGCTCGCTGGTTAGCATGCTGTACAACGCGCAGCTGATGAAGTACGCGGGGGAAAACGGCGTGGCGGCGTACGGGGTGCTGATGTACGTGCAGTTTATATTTATAGCGGTGTTTATCGGGTACGCCATAGGTACAGCGCCGGTGGCGGGGTACAATTACGGGGCGGCGAACTGCGGCGAGCTAAAGAGCTTGCTGAAAAAAAGCTTTCTGATAATGGGGACGGCGGGTATTGCAATGCTTGGGGCGGCAATATTCCTTGCAAAGACGCTGGCGGGGATTTTCGTCGGCTATGACAGGGAGCTTTTTGAGATGACGGTGTACGCGCTTAAAATTTTTGCGATTGTGTTTGTTTTTGCGGGGTACAATATTTTCACGTCCTCGTTTTTTACGGCGTTAAACAACGGCGGGGTCTCGGCGGCGGTTTCGTTTTTGCGTACGCTTGTTTTCCAGACGGTTTCGGTGCTGATACTTCCCGCGGTTTTCGGCTCGGACGGGATATGGTGGGCGGCGGTGGCTGCGGAAATACCGGCGTTCGCGGTATCGCTGATGTTTCTTTTTGCCAAAAAGGACAAATACCATTATATGTAAAAATTTGTGTTTTTACAATGTCAAGAGCTATAATAACCAGTAAAAATTTTCTTTTTTGTGCAATAAGACAATAGCAACATATTGTATTTTGTGTTATAATATAAAACAATATGTGCTGCTAGAGGCTAGAAATTAGAGGCTAGAGGCTAGAAGTCGGCGGCGCGTTGTACATGGAAAATATTACCGATAAAGGAGAAATCAGCCATGAATTTATTGTATGAGGAAGTTTACCGCAAAAAGCAGGAACAGTATAAGCTGGACGGAGACCTTATTTCGTTTAACTCGTTCATTTCAAAGGCTCAGGACTTTCAGCTTGCCGTCGCCGCAAAAGCCGCGGGCGCGGAACCGGAGTACGCCTGCTGGCTTAACGAACAGCTTACAAGCTGATTTTCCCCGTACATATAACGATTAAACTTTGTTCAAATAATGTTCAGATTTTTCAATCCGTCCCGGGACAAGCTGTTCGGGGGCGGGTTTTTGTTTGTTTTGTAAAATATTTACGGCAAACTATTGCAATTTTTGCTAAAATGTGCTATAATCTTTTTAAAGAAAATGCTTTGAAAGGTACGGTGGTATTTATGAATAAAATTATTACCATAGGTCGGCAGTTCGGCAGCGGCGGACATGAGGCGGGAGAGAAAATCGCACAAAAACTGGGCTTTGCTTTTTACGACAAGAACCTTATCACACTTGCCGCCGAAAAAGGCGGTATGAACCACGCGGTGCTGTCCGAGGCGGACGAAAAGGCGGCTAACCCTTGGCTGTACGCATCAATGGGGCAGACGGGTTTTAATGTGAACGTCCCCGCGAACGACACGCTGTTCACGCTCCAGTCCCAGATAATTCGCGAGGTGGCGAAAACCGAAAACGCCGTCATCGTTGGGCGGTGCTCCGACTACATCTTAAAGGACGCGCCGGTGGAGCTTTTGAACGTGTATATTTACGCTCCCGCCGAGGCGCGGGTAAAGCGTATAATGAGCCGCATGGACGTTACCGAGCAGCAGGCTTTGCAGCTTATAAAACGCCACGACAAGCAGCGGAAATGCTATTACGATTTTTACACCGACCGCAAGTGGGCGTCTCACACAAATTATCACATTACCCTGAACAGCGAGAAATTCGGCGTTGACGGGGTGGTGGATATTATTACGGGGATAATGAATAATTAAGCAGGCTGAGCCTGCACCCTTATTGGGTAACTATGTTAATAACTGTTAAATGCTCCCACGGGTTGCAAAAATGTTTATTAATTAATAATTTTTTGTACGGGTTTTTTGTACCGCCGCGGGGTATGGAAAACCCGTCCCCTGCGATATAAATTTTAAAAAATATTTACTGCGAGATGATAATTTTATGAACCGCTGCGATGTTTTACGGAAATATTTCGGGTATTCCTCGTTCCGACGGGGGCAGGAGGAAATTACGGACAGCATTCTTTCGGGCAGGGACACTCTCGGGGTCATGCCGACGGGGGCGGGTAAATCTATTTGCTATCAAGTCCCCGCCCTTATGTTTGAGGGTATAACCCTCGTTATTTCGCCGCTGATTTCGCTTATGCAGGATCAGGTTACGGCTCTCGTTCAATCGGGAATAAGGGCGGCGTACATTAACAGCAGCCTGACGCAAAATCAGCTCGCCGCGGTGCTGCGGAACGCCGAGGGCGGTATGTACAAACTGATATACGTTGCTCCCGAGCGGCTTGAAAGCGGCTCTTTTTTAAGTTTTGCGGAAAACGCTCGCATCTCTATGGTTACGGTTGACGAGGCGCACTGTATCTCCCAGTGGGGGCAGGATTTCCGCCCAAGCTACACGGGCATACCGAAATTTATCGGGAAACTCCCCGTCCGCCCCGTGGTGACCGCTTTTACCGCCACGGCGACCGACCGCGTTCGGCAGGACATTGTGAGACTTCTTGAAATGAACGCCCCCTACACTCTCGTTACGGGGTTCGACAGGAAAAATCTTTACTTCGAGGTACGCTCCCCGAGGGACAGAAACGCCGCGCTGACAGAGCTTGTGAAAAAATATTCGTCAGAGGGGAGGAGCGGTATTGTGTACTGCTCTACCCGCAAAAATGTGGAAAAAATTACCGAAACGTTATCGGCGGCGGGAATTTCCGTCACATCCTACCACGGCGGCATGGACGAAACCGAACGTACGGTAAATCAGAACGATTTTATTTACGACAGAAAAAACGTTATGGTGGCGACAAACGCTTTCGGTATGGGGATTGACAAGTCTAACGTGTCGTATGTAATCCACTGTAATATGCCGAAGGATTTGGAGAGCTACTACCAAGAGGCGGGGCGCGCGGGGCGGGACGGTTCGCCTGCGGACTGCATTCTGCTGTACAGCGGCGCGGATATTCACACGGCGAAATTCCTAATAAACAGCGGCTATGAGCGGACGGAACTTTCCCCCGAGGAAATCGAGGTACTGAAAAGCCGCGATTTAAAGCGGTTAAACGATATGATAGGCTACTGCACGGGGACGGAGTGCCTGCGGGGGTACATACTGAAATATTTCGGGGAGGACGCGTCGGGGGAGTGCGGAAACTGTTCCCGCTGCTGCTCGGACGAGCCTTACGAGGACGTCACGGTGGAGGCGCAGAAGATAATGTCCTGCATAATACGGGCGGGGCAGAGGTACGGGGTGAAAATGATATGCGGCATTCTGCGGGGCGAGGCAAGCGACAGGATTTCCGCCGCGGGACTGGACAAGCTGTCCACCTACGGCATTATGGCGGACGTTTCGGAAAAGCGGATAAGAAATATCACCGATAAACTTATCGCGTCGGGGTACGTGGAAAAGACCGAGGGGGAGTACCCCATACTGCGGGTAAGGCAATCGGCGGCGGCGGTTTTAAAGGGCAATGAAAAAGTTACCGCAAGGCTGCCGAGAGAGGAAGAGCCGAAACGCGGAAAGCAGACGGCGCAGTCCGCAGCGTACAAAGCCGACCCGGAGCTGCTGGGGGCGTTAAAGTCGCTGCGGGCGGAAATCGCCGCGGAACAGGGCGTTCCCGCCTATGTTGTTTTCGCGGACGCCGCGCTGATTGACATGTGCGGAAAGCTCCCCCGCAGCGACGGGGAATTCCTGAGCGTGTCGGGGGTGGGGGCGGTCAAGCTGGAGCGGTACGGGGCGGCTTTTATGAAAGTCATCGCGGACTATCTTGAGGAAAATCCCGGCATAGAGGCGGAGGAAGTTCCCGTCCGCAAAATGAGCAATACCGAAATGATACGGGGCTGCCGCATGCGGACAAAGCGGGAGGCGCGGCAGATTTTCGCCGAGATTTCCGCCGCCGCGGACAGGCTTGTTCCGGACAGCGAGCCGCTGACAATTTCCGTCCTTGCGGAGAGGATAGTCGGTCAGTCGGGAGTAAATGTTTCCGCCGCAGTTTTTCGCCGAGCCATAACCGACTGGCTGAAAAGCGAGGGGTTCATAGCGGTGTACAAAGACGGCGAGGGCAAAAATCAGACCGATACGGCGGAGCTTTCCGAAAGCGTCGGAATTTTCTCCGAGGAGCGGGTTTCAATGCGCGGCGCGCCGTACAAGCGCATAATGTACACGCCCGAGGCGCAGAGGTTTATTATTGACAACATCGGCGCTATCGGGGAGGAGTTTGCGGGGAAACTTGAGAAATAGCCGGCGCGCGGTAAATTTTTATTTAGCGCACACGTCGGTTTAACAGCCGATTTTTACAGTACCTGACTAAAAATCCTTTCAAAAAGCAAATCATACCGTAAGTTTATTTATTAAACTTACGGTATGATTTTTGTACTTACAGTTTAATTGTAGTATTCCACCGCGTCAACCGTTAAGTTTCCTTTTTGAACCGCCAGTTTAATTTTGTGTTTTCCGTTCGGCAAACTTTTTGAGTAACCGCACTGCCTCGCAATTGCTTTCCTAACTTTCGCGGTTTCAATAAATTCGCCGTTGTCGTAAATTTTTATCTCCGCCTCTTCCGTCTCGCCGATAACGGCAAAGCCGCCGCCCTCGAATTCAAACTCGAAAAAGCACCCCTCGCCGCCGCGGGAAAGCGTCCTGTTAAAATGGGTGTAGTGCTGCGCGATGAGCCGCTCCCACTCCCCGCTGTATGAAAGCGCAGGGTCGTGGTCGTCCAGCCGTACAACAAAGGGGGGAAGTCCGTCAAGGCTTGCGGTTTTGAATTTGCGGAAAATATTTTTGTACAACCCGCTGCCTATTGAAACCCGCCCCGAGTTGGCGTACGCCTCGTTGTCGGTAAATTCGGCGGCGGTTTTCCCGTCGATTTCGGCGGTGATATTTCTCTCGGCTGCGGTGATTTTGACGGTGTGCCAGGCGGTGCTGCCGAAGTCCGCCAAAGTCCCCGAGAGAACCGTTTCGAGGTTCTTTTTCATCTCCCATTTGCCCCCCGGGAAAACGTTCATGGAGTAGCCGTTTTCGGCGGTGTCAACGCCCAAGTCCGAAGTGAGGTACCGCACGCCGAGGGAGATGTAGTTGTCCGCCTCGGGGCTGTCAAAACGGAACTCGATTTCGGCGGAGTAATCGCGCCAGCGGTCGTCCCCCAAAACGGTTATGGGGGGCGGCGTTTTTTTGTACCAATCGGTGGGCTTGATACTTTTGTCAATCATCTGCATGAGGACGTTTTCGCCGTCAACACGCGCAACCTCGAAAGCCCCGCCGTAATCGGTGGTGTACAGCGGAGCGTTCCCCCGGGCGGCGAGGAAGTCAGCCGAATAATCAAAGCTGTCGGAGTAGTTTACGTCAAGGGGGACGTCCTCAAATTCGCAGAGGGGGATTTTTATTTCGTCCTTTTCAAGGGTGGTCAGGGTGACTATGGAAAATGGTTTTACGTCGATACTAAACTCGGAGTTTAATATTTGTACTCTGCGTATTTTACGCAAAAAATTCTCATTCCAAGGCTGCCCTTTTTCGGGTCCGCGGCTTTCCCAAAGGTCAAGGGGGACGTCCGCCTTAAGCATATTTTTGAGGGCGAATTTGTAACTTCTCGTCTCGGCGCTGTCGTTGCATATTACAATAGTATAGTCCCCCGTGACGGGGTCTGCGGCGGTCATGTAGTTGTTGGTGGTGTCGGTGATGAAGTGCTCTTCTTTGCCGTCGCCGAAACAGCCGCTGTCCGCAAAACGCCAGCCGCCCTTGATAAACCGCGTAAAGTGGGCGGACAGCCACACGCCGCTGTCGAGGTCGTAAAAGCCGCTCCAAGGGGTGTTTGCGGTGAGCAAGCCTTTGGGGAAATAGCTCACCCCCGAGTAGTACGCCGCCGCCGCAGGCTGGTATTCATACATAGTCATTCTGCCGTTGTAATAGCCGTTGATAATGCGGTTGCAGACGTCCAGCGCGCCGTTTTTGCCGCTTATGCCCACGCCGTCGCCGGTCACCGTCAGCCGCGCGATGTTGGAGGAGGCGATCCCCTCGGTGTACCAAATTTCCTTGCCGAATTTTTTGTTTAGCAGCAGCGCGTTCTCGCTGGCGCGGGTGTTGTAGTGCTCCCCCAGTATGTCCACCGCGTCCCGCAGCCGCTCGTTTTTCATCATCTCCTCGGCAATCGCCCAGTTGCCAATCTCGTCCGAGGCGACGATTTTTATGCGGCTGTAATCGTACTTGCAGTCGGTTTCGGACTTGAGCCGTTCCGAAAAATAAATCAGCCACTGCACGTCGATATTCCAGGTTTCGTTGGAGTCGGGGCTGACGTGGGTGAATTTTATCCCGTACGTCTCAAACGCCGCATCCAGCGCGGATTTGTACCATTTGTACCGCGCGGCGTACCCCTCCTCCTTTGACTTTTTGAACTCCTCCGCGACCCATGCAGGCTCGCCCCACCGCAGCATATCCACGGTGATGTTCGGGTTTATGGAAAGCGCGTCCGCCGCGAACATGAACCCCGCGCCACGGGTCACGTCCGCCTTTTCGTCGGCGTAACGCATTACCGACGGCTCCGTCCCCGAGGAGGAATTTATATCCGCGCCGAATTCCAGTTTCACGTGTGTAAGTCCCGCGCCGTAATCGGGCTTGAAAAGCAGGTTCATAATCTCCCAATAAGCGGCGGGATTTTTCACCTTATAGTCCATAAGCAGCCGAGAGGAATTATTCCCCGTAACCGTGCCGAGACCGCGGTAAACCGTCCCTTTGTCGTTGTTGAGGGTGTTCCCGTCTACGGTAACGTTTGTGATTTTTTTCTCCATAAATTTCTCCTTTTTAACGCGCGTAAACTCACGGTTCAATAACTAAACCGTGAGTTTAATATTTATACTATGTATTTAATATTACCAAAAATGCTTTTCGTGGGGGCAGCTCATTTCCGACTTTGCAGCGCGAAGTTCCACAAAGCAGCCGCACTTTCCGCAAGTACCCTCGCCCAAAAATTCGCAGGCTTTGCAAATCTCCAAACGGCGGCGGTACTCCGTTTCCTCGGTACGTTTTTCCTCGGGCAGGGCAGCGATAAGCTCCCTTATCGAGGTAAACACGCCCTCTCGGTCGATTTCCTCAAAAAGGCATTTTCGGCAGAACGGTTTGCCCGCGCTACTCATGAAAGAATTACCGAAACCACCGAGCAAGGCGGCAGTACAGCCGAAACCGCGCCGTTGTTGAGAGTTACCGAAAAGTCTTTCGGAACGGCTTTTTCGCCGTTGTCGAAATCGTTGAGAGCGTGACATTCCTCGGTGAGAATTCTCGCCTCCGCCGATTTTGCCGCAAATCCCAAAATGTCGCAGGAAACCTCCGCGTCCTCCTCAATGGAGCAGTTGGCAAGGGTGATTGTCAGCTTGCCGTCCTTGATACTTGCGGAAGAGGAAACTGTCGGTACGGAAATTGAACCCGAAGTTTGATTATCAGACCGGCAGTACAACGCCTCGCCGCCCTGATGAGATTTGTACAGATCGAAAACGTGGTACGTGGGCGTGAGAACCATTTTCTCCCCCTCGGTGAGGACGAGGGATTGCAGCACGTTCACCGCCTGAGCGAGGTTCGCCATGATAACGCGGTCGGAGTGGCGGTTGAAAATATTCAGGTTGCAGGCGGCGACAATTGCGTCCCGCATGGTGTTCTGCTGGTAGAGGAAACCGGGGTTCGTGCCCTCCTCAACGTCATACCAACAGCCCCATTCGTCCACGATAAGACCAATTTTATGCTGCGGGTCGTAACGGTTCATAATCTCGCCGTGGCGGGTGATAAGCTCCTCCATGTACAGCGTTTTTGAAATGGTCGCGTAGTACTCCTCGGTACTGAAATCCCGTGCGCTGCCCTTTTTGCTCCAGTCACCGGTGGGTACTGTGTAGTAGTGCAGCGAAATGCCGCGGCACTGCCATTCGTTGAGGTTTTTCATCATAACTTCCGTCCAGTAGTAGTCCTCGGCGTTTGGACCGCAGGCGATTTTGAACAGCTCGTTGCCGCTGAAATTCTTGCAGAACGTCTGGTAGCGGCGGTATTCGTCGGCGTAATATTCGGGGCGCATATTGCCGCCGCAGCCCCAGTTTTCGTTGCCGATGCCCAAATATTTGAGTTTCCAAGGCTTTTCCCTGCCGTTCTTTTTCCGCAAATCCGCCATTGGGGAAACGCCGTCAAAGGTGATGTACTCAACCCACTCGGCAAGCTCTTGAACCGTGCCGTTGCCGAGGTTTCCCGCCAAGTACGGCTGACAGCCAACCTGTTCGCAGAGGTCGAAAAACTCGTGTGTGCCGAAAGAGTTGTCCTCGGTCACGTGCCCCCAGTTGGTGTTGATCATTTTTTTTCGGGCGGACTTTTCGCCTATGCCGTCTTTCCAGTGGTATTCGTCGGCGAAACAGCCCCCGGGCCAGCGCAGCACAGGCAGCTTGATTTTTTTGAACGCCTCGGCGACGTCCGTGCGAATGCCGCGGACGTTGGGGATTGACGAGCCTTCCCCCACGAAAATTCCGTCGTAAACGCACCTGCCAAGATGCTCGGCGAAGTGACCGTATATTTCGGGGTTGATTTTGGCGGTTCTGTCCTCGGCGTTGATTTGTACAGCGATTTTTTTCATAGCACACAATTCCTTTCGGCAAATTTTTTTCTTACCAAAGCGGGACGGGTAACCCGTACCCTACAAAAATTATTATAGCACTTGACAATTTTTTTGCAATGATGTATCATATTTTTATACTGACAAATCCTATCATTTGAAAAGGAGAAAAAGCTATGATGAAACTTAACGAAATGGGTATGAACTACAGACACGGCAGGGACTTTGAAATAAACCGTCCCAACGGGTCGGGGGACAATTTGCTTATAATTTTCAAGACCGCCGCCATTATCGAGCTTGAGGGGAAGTCCGAAAACGTTCTGCCGGACAGCGCGGTGCTGTTTTCGGTGGACGCGCCCCAGATTTACCGAGCCTGCGCGGACATTTTCGTCAACCACTGGGTACATATGGACTGCGACGAAAGGGACGTTTTTCACCAAACAACGGGACTTGCTTTTAATAAGGTTCTGCGGCTTGCGGATTCCGCCGAGGCGGAGGACATTCTCCACATGATGAGCCGCGAGAAACTTTCCGAGCTGCCCTCCCGTGAGATGTACATGGACTTACTGATAAAAATGCTCATTCTGAAATTGGGGGACAGCGGCGCGGGCAATTCCGCAGCCGCGGCTAATCTTCACTACAGCGAGCTGCGGCAGCTCCGCGCGGAGATGTACAGCAGCCCCGGACAGTACCGCTCCGTCGAGGGCATCGCGGGAAAGGTCAACCTCAGCCCGCCGCACTTTCAGCGGCTGTACAAAAAACAGTTCGGCGTGAGCTGTTACGAGGACTTGCTGTCCGCCAAAACAAAGGCGGCGCAGTACTATTTAAAAAACACGAACATGACCGTCAAAGAAATCTCCTCCGCCTGCGGGTATGAAAACGACGTATGTTTTATGCGGCGTTTCAAGCAGCGTACGGGGCTTACTCCGACGGAGTACAGAGAGGGAAAATAAACCGTAAGTTTATTTATTAAACAATAAGTATGTTTATTAGTTATTGAGTACATTTATTAAACCCGCATTATAAAAAATATTTTTCGAGAAAATTCTGTAAGATTTGCAAAAAAATTACGCCTTATATAATAGAAACCTATGAAAGGAGTAATCGTATGACCGATACCGAAATTATCGGGCTGTATCAAGCCCGGAACGAGACCGCCATCACCGAGTCCAACGCCAAATACGGCGCGTACTGCTTTGCGGTGGCGGAGAACATACTTAACAACCGCGAGGACTCGGGGGAGTGCGTTAACGACACCTGGCTCTACACATGGAACGTCATTCCGCCGAAACGCCCCGACAGGCTCAAGCTGTTTTTTGCGAAAATCACGCGGCATCTTTCCATTGACAGGCTGCGGAAACTTACCGCGAAAAGGCGGGGCGAGGGGCAGCTTGCCCTTGCGCTGGAGGAGCTGGAGGAGTGCGTCCCCGACGGCAGCCGCGTTGAGGATACCGTGGACGAGCGGCGGCTCGGCGGGATTATCGACGAGTTTTTGCGCACCGTCCCAACCCGCGAAAGGCAGTTTTTCCTGCGGCGGTACTTTTACACCGAGGCTGTGTCCGCAATCGCCGAGAGGTTCGGGGTCAGCGAAAACGCGGTGTCCGTGTCGCTGTACAGAACCCGTGCGAAACTGAAAGAACGCCTTGAACAGGAGGGTTTTGAGGTATGACGGCATTTGAAATTTACTCCGCGGTTGGCGGAGTTGGCGAAGATATTTTAGAGGAGAGTGAAATTATGCCGAGGAAAAAATTTACAAAAATAATACCTATCGCGGCGGCTGCGGCTTGTTTCGCGGTTTTGGCGGTTGGAATTTCCCACACCCTGCGCAACGACAGCATTGAACAGCCTGCCGAAACGACGGTTTCCGTAACCGCCGAAACGGGCGTGAGCGAAAACAAACCGGTTACAGAGGTTACGGAAAGTACTTATTTTACGGAGCAGACCTCAACGGAAACTACCGAAACGCATACCGAAACGTCCCCGACCGTTACCGAGGAAACAACGGCAGAAACAACGGAGACAACGGCGGAGGAGAACGAGGAAACCGAAATGCCCGTACCCTTTATAAACGGGGGCGGCGACGCCAATTCGCAGTTTTACGCAACAACTAATGTAAAACTGGGCTATATCGATATGAGTTTTATTGATTTGGTCGGCACGGACGAATTTGAAAAATGGATAGGCAGTACAAGCAGTTCTCAAAGCGATTTGACTTCCGTCGGCGAGCTTGCAAACCTTTATTCGTTTATCGGGCATTTTGACATTCCCGACGACGTTGTGCGCGAAAAACTCGTAAATATGAGAATTGGTTCGCCCGACGACGATTTCACCGACGAGGAAATAGACCTGCTGCTTTCGGGGGACGGCAAAGCCGTGGCGGAATACTTCGCCGCCGATACCGCAATCGTCAAGGACGGCAATCTGTACTCGCTGAAATGGGTTTATTACCACTCTCACGCCGACTATGCCGCCCGAGGAATTACCCCCGAGGAAATAAAGTCAAGGCAGCCGATGTTTGACAAGCTGTACCTTACCGACGAGGCGAGAGCGGCAATCAAGGCGAAAATCGATTCGTACAACGGCTGAAAACCGAAAGGAGACCGCATATGACGGCTTTTGAAATTTACTCCGCGGTTGGCGGGGTTGGCGAGGATATTTTAGAAGAGAGTGAAATTATGCCGAGGAAAAAATTTACGAAGATAATACCTGTCGCGGCGGCTGCGGCTTGCTTTGCGGTTTTGGCGGTGGGAATTTCCCACACCCTGCGGAACGACAGCATTGAACAGCCCGTAAAAACGGGTACGGAAATTTCCGAGGTTACATCGTATACCACGCAAACCACGGTGGAAACAGAGTTTACCCCCGAGACAACCGCCGAACCGCCCCGCGACAACGAGGAATTTTACGGGACTATGCCCCTGCCGTTCGGTACCGCTGCCGAGGGGACGGACACGGGCGGCGACCAAAACAACGCGTATTATCTGCCCTGCAATAATATTTTGAACGACATTCCCGCCGAGCTTATTCGGCTCAGGGACGGCAGCGAGACCGTACAATGGCTGGAGCGCGACAAGCTGCTCACCCGCCGAAACGTGCCCGACAATATTAACGATTACACCAATATGTACTCTTTTATAACTCATTTCGGTATCACGCGGGAGGAGGCGGAAACCGCCCTTGAATATTACTTGTCCGAAAATATTATAACCTATGACGACCTTGACGTGATTTTTTCGGGGGACGCTGCGCTGATAACCGAAACCTATGCCACTAAATATTCTATCGCCCTCGGGGAGAAAATTTACACCCCCGAGTGGCTTTACGTCCACCCCTTGGAGGACTACAGGTTGGCGGGCATTACCCCCGAGGAGGTTTTGGCGCGGGTAGAATTTTTCACCGATATTTATTTTACGGACGAGGCGCGGCAGGCATTCTCGGAAAAGCTGTCGGAATTTACGGGCGAGCAGGTTTACATCAAGCCTATGGCTTTCGAGGAAAAGGAAAATTTTCCCATAGCCGAGGACGAGGCGGAATTGGTCGAGGATTTTGGAATATATGACGAGGAGGAAGTTGAATACCCTTGACATCGGGGGAAAAATGGGTTATACTATAAGAAAAGGAGGTTCGCTTATGGACAATACCGTACCCGAGACAGATTGGGAATATGAGTACGAGGTGTACCTTAAACTGCTTGAGGCTGAACGTGAAGAAAAAATAATTTCAAAATATTATTCCTCGGAAGAAGTTTGGGACGCTATGACAAAAGCAATAGAGGGTGAAATTCCCCCGCGATATTACACGTCCGACGAGGTACGCGAAATGGCTTATAAGGCGGCTCGCGGCGAATAACCAAAAAGGAGTACCCCGTCGGTACTCCTTTTTTATGCGCATTTATACGCGAAATTTTACAGCATTTTCGCAAATTCCTCCGCAAGCCTGTCCGCCTGTTCAAGGTCGGCGGCGGAGGGTTTCAGCACCCATTTGTACGGGTCGTGCGCCTTTTTAAGACCCAGCCCCTCGCAGCGGCTTTCAAGCAGTCCGCACGCCTCGCCGCTCCAGCCGTATGAGCCGAAAACTGCGTAGGGCTTGCCCCTGTCGGTAATCGCGCTTACGCCGGAAAGCACGTCCCAGACGGGTTTCAGGGCGTCCCTGTTAATAGTGGGCGAGCCGAAAACAAGTCCCGCGGAATTGGCTACCGCCGCCGAAATTTCAGCGGGGTCGTGCTTGATTATGTTGTAGCATTTGGCTGAAATCCCCAGCGAGTTAAGTTTCGCCGCGTAACGTTCCGCAAAAGCCTCGGTGTAGCCGTACGCCGAAACGTACAAAACCGCCGCAGTCTTGCTTATATCTTTTGGCGCAGACCATTCCGCGTACTTCGCCATAACGTCCTTAGCCGTGTTTTTAAGCACGGGGCCGTGGGAGCAGCAAGCCATGTCAAAATCAAGCTTTTCAAGCTTGGCAAGACCGTCCCGCACAAACTTGGGGAAAGGTCCGAAAATCGCCGCGTAGTAGTAAGCGAGAGCCTCGGCGTACTCCTGCGGATAGGTGATAACGTCGTCCGTGATAAGCGGCTCGCAGTAGTGCGAACCCAAAAAGTCGCAGGTGAACACGGTTTTCCGCGCGGGCAGATAGCTGAAAATACTGTCTGGCCAGTGGAGATTGGGCGCGGAAATAAATTCCAGCACAAGTCCCTGCCCTAAGTCGAGGGTGTCGCCGTTTTTAACCGCCATACTCTTAAACTCGCCGTTGGTAACCCCCGCCACGTTCTTAATCGCCGCAGCCGAGCCGACGATAACAACCTCGGGATTAATGCCGATGATCTCGTCCACCGAACCGCTGTGGTCGGGTTCGGTGTGGTTGAAAATTACATAGTCGATTTCCTTGGGGTCGCAGATTTCGCGGATATTGTCCATCATAACCCCCCGATAGCGGTCGTGCACCGTCTCGACGAGGGCGGTTTTGTCGCCGCGGATCAGGTAGGCGTTGTATGTCGTGCCGAAATCGGTTTTCATAATGATGTCAAACACCCGCAGGTTGGGGTTTACCGCGCCGACGTAATAAATATTTTCTTTAAGTTTCAGCATATTTTTTCCACTCCTTACAAAATTTACAAAATTTGCGGGGGACTGTTACGTCCCCGCAGTAGTCAAAGTTTTGTAAATTCGCTCTTAGCCAGTCCGCACACGGGGCAGACCCAGTCCTCGGGAATATCCTCCCACTTTGTGCCGGGAGCGATGCCGCCGTCGGGGTCGCCTTTAGCCTCGTCGTAAACATAAGAGCAGGGACATTCGTACTTATCCATAGTTTTTTCCTCCTTATAAATTGTACTAAATTAGTATACATTTATTATACCATACAAATTTTAGTATGTCATTAACCTTATGTAAATATTACAAGAATTTTTCAAAACCGCGCCGCCCATTTCCCGAAATCGAAAGTCCCGCCGCCGTGGCGCAATTTCCCCTCGGCTTTCAGCTTGCGGAATTCGTCCCGCATTTCCGCAACAATGTCGGGACTTATATCAAGGGAATGATGTCCGGGGAAAATTTTTTCGGCGGGAAGTGCCGCGATTTTTTCAAGAGAGGCAAGGTACGCCTCGGGGTCGGTGGAGGGGTAGTAGGCGAAAAGCGTGCCGAGGTAAACCAAGTCCCCCGTGAAAAGATACCCACGTTCTTTCTCAAAAAAACACATATGCCCCGGAGAGTGTCCCGGCGTATGCAGTACGGTAACAGCACGCCCCCCAATGTCGATAATATCGCCGTCGGAAAGAATTTTTGAGGGCTTGCCCCTAAATATTTCATAGCCGTTCACGTCGAAATCTTCGGGCAAATCGCAGCTACAGAGCATTTTCCGAACCGCCTCCAAGGGTACGGGGAAACCGCCGTCCAGCCAGTCAAGCTCCGCGCCGTGGGCGTAAAAATCGGGGAAATAACCGTGTCCGCCGATATGATCCCAGTGAATATGGGTTGCAACGGCGGTAATCGGCTTATGGGCAAGCCGCCGCACCTCCTCAAAAATATTCCCCACGCCAAGACCCGTGTCGATAAGCAAGCACCGCTCCGAGCCGATAAGCAGGTAACAATGGGTCTCCTCGGGGTGGCGGTACTCGCTGATAACATAGGTGTCGCTGTCAATTTTTTCCGTTGTGAACCAGTTCATTTTTATTTCTCCAAATTTTGGGAAGTACTATCCCTTATATTCTTTATGCAGCAATTCGTTTTTCTTGTCCCAAAGCCGCTGCGACAGGTCGACGTAATACTTGTGGGGGTACTCGAAACGCTTTACCTCGTCCCAAATAGTGTCAAGCTGCGCCGCGCAGTACTCCC
>JAMPDU010000048.1 GCA_023665505.1 Ruminococcus sp. | reverse complement strand
AAGGGCTTTTGGTTAGATATTGCTGACTGTTTGGCTGCTAAACCGCCGTGAAAAAAGTGCGTAAACGTACTAAATATAAATTTTACCGCAAAAAAATATATACAAAAATTCCCCGCAAAAAAATCTGCGGGGAATTATCATACTTAAAAATCAAACGCCGTACTTAGTAGTTGAAACGGGAATACCAACGCCCATTGTGGACGCAACCACGCAGGACTTGATATAAGTACCCTTAGCGGCGGCAGGCTTTGCCTTAACGATTGCCTCCAGCAGCGTGTCAAGGTTCTGTACCAGCTTTTCCGTGCCGAATGACGCTTTGCCGATAGGGCAGTGAATAATGTTGGTCTTGTCCAGACGGTACTCGATTTTACCCGCCTTAGCCTCGGTTACAGCCTTGGCAATGTCGGGAGCAACCGTGCCCGCCTTGGGGTTAGGCATAAGTCCCCGAGGTCCGAGAATTCTCGCCGCCTTGCCCACAACGCCCATCATATCGGGGGACGCCACGCAAACGTCGAAATCAAGCCAGTTTTCCTTGACAATTCTGTCCACCAAATCCGCGCCGCCAACGTAGTCAGCACCCGCAGCCTTGGCGTCAGCCTCTTTTTCCTCTTTGCAGAACACCAGCACTCTCACGTTCTTGCCCGTGCCGTTGGGGAGCACAACCGCGCCTCTTACCTGCTGGTCGGCGTGACGTGAGTCAACGCCCAAACGAACGTGTACCTCGATAGTCTCGTCAAACTTAGCCTTGGCGTTTTGGCACGCAAGTGTAAGCGCCTCGTCGGTCTCGTAAAGCTTTGTTTTGTCAACAGCCTTTGCGCTGTCGTTATATCTTTTACCGTGTTTCATTATCAGATTTCCTCCTTATAAGTGGTAAATGTTCCCATATCGGGACTCTTAGCGGAACTGTTTCCTCCCACTATTTGACGCAAGATGATTAGAGGCAAGAGGCAGCAAAAAGTCCTCCCGCGTACCAAACACCCGCAGTAAATTCAGCTGCCGACGGTACGTCAGTCAACTACCTCAACGCCCATAGAACGGCAAGTACCCGCAATCATAGACATTGCGCTTTCAACGCTTGCCGCGTTAAGGTCGGGCATTTTTGTCTCGGCGATCTTCTTGATCTGCTCTTTGGTAATTTTACCCACCTTAGTCTTGTTGGGCACGCCCGAGCCGCTCTGAAGATTTATCGCCTTCTTGATAAGCACCGCCGCAGGGGGCGTCTTGGTGATAAACGTAAACGAACGGTCGGCGTAAACCGTGATAACAACAGGTATAATAAGACCGATGTCATTCTTGGTTCTTTCGTTGAATTCCTTTGTAAAAGCCATGATGTTAACGCCGTGCTGACCCAGTGCGGGACCCACGGGAGGAGCAGGCGTAGCCTTACCTGCCGCTATTTGAAGTTTTATCAAACCAACTACTTTTTGTGCCATTGTTTTTGCACCTCCGTAAATATAGGAAAAAATTCCCTTAACAATAAATTAATACTCATCCGATACGGCAACCGCTGCTATATCCAGCTCTGCCGAAGTCTCTCTGCCGAACATGGAAACCTTGACGTTTATCTTCATATCCTCGGTATTCACGCTTTCGACAGTACCGACAATGCCCTCCATCGGACCTGCCGTAATTTTAACTCTGTCGCCCGCCTTAAAGGTTATCTCCGCGGCGGCGGGTATGCCGTCCGAATTAACGCCCATAGCCGCAGCCTCTTTATCGGTAAGGGGTATCGGTTTTGACCCGGGACCCACAAACCCCGTACAGCCTCTGACGTTTCGTACAACGTACCATGAATCGTCCGTAAGGATCATCTTCACCATAACATAGCTCGGATAGATTTTCCTCTCCACCTCTTGCAGCTTGCCTGTTTTCTCGTTGGGTTCCATAACAAGCTCGGTAGGGATTTGCACCTCCTCGATAAGGTGGTGCAGCTTACGGTTTTCCACAACCTTCATAATAGTTTGCGCAACCTTATTCTCATAACCGGAATAAGTATGAATGACGTACCATTTTGCAGTTTCTGACATAATTTTCCATACCCTCCTGTTAGACGCAAGAGAACCCAAAGTTCCCCCGCTAAGTTTTTAGCAATACTATTTAGCAGTCAAGCTCAGCAAAGCCGTGAGGATACTGTCAATACCCCACACAACCACCGCGCTCACGCACATTCCCACGAGAACTACCGCCGTGTTGTTTACAACCTTGCGCCATGAAGGCCATGTGACTTTTTTGATTTCGCTCTTTAAGTCCTTAAAGTACTTAACGACACCGTTCTGCTTTTTGCCGGACTTTCCCTTAGCCTTAGCCTTTTCGCGGTCGTTGACAATCTTATTCGCCTTAGCCTCAGCCTGGGCGACGATTGAGGACTTCTTTTTTTTCGTATCTGCCATTCTCCGCACCTCGCTTACTTAGTTTCTTTGTGAAGAGTATGCTTTTTGCAGAACTTGCAGTACTTGTTCATTTCAAGCCTGTCCGGGTCGTTCTTTTTGTTTTTCTTGGTATTGTAGTTGCGCTGTTTGCACTCCGTACAAGCCAAAGTAATCTTTACTCTCATCTTATTATCGGCACCTCCTGTTAGATTTGCGTGTGTTCTTAACATCTGCTTTTCTTGTGCTTTTGGTTAGCTTGTTTTGGGCGGTTAGCTGTTCACAGAGAGGTTAGAGGATAGAGGTTAGAACTTCTCGGGGACTTTGTCCCCTCGATTTTCCGTACCTTGCCTTGTCTTTGCTCCGTTCGCCTCGGGGACTTTGTCCCCTCGCTTTCCGCACCTTGTTTGGCTTACCGTTCGCACGGCAGATTTTCACACCGCTTGTTTTAGGGGAAATTTTATCCCCTATGCCTCCCTCTCGGGCATGCCTTTCTGACCGTATCGGCAGCCGCAGAAGTGTTATTTCTCCGCGAAATTCCCCCGAAACGAGGGCGCAAAAAAATAAGCCTCTGCAAGAGGTATACTTATTATACCACATTGCAAAGGCTTTTGTCAAGTACTTTTTTAAAAAATTTCAAAAAAATTACTTCATCGAGCTTACGCTTATTCTGTTGAGGGCGCGGGAAAGCTTAAGTTCCGCCAAATCGAGCTCGTGCTTGTCCTGCAGCTCTTTCAGCCTGCGCCTTGCGTCCTCCTCGGAACGCTTAGCCCACTCCACGTCGATTTCGTCCGCCCACTCCACGGCGTTGGCAAGAATTGACACCTTATTTCCGCCCACCTTAAGCAAGCCCGTGGAAATAGCCGCCGTACGCCAGTTGCCGTCCGCCTGACGAACCTTTAACGGTCCCGAGGGCAAATCCGCCACAAGGCTTGTGTGGTTGGCGAGAATACCGATATCGCCGTCCGCCGTCCTGACGATAATCTGCGTGGTTTCGCCGTCAAAGAACACCTTTTCGGGGGTTACAACGCTTAATGAAAATGATGCCATATAAAAGCGCCTCCTTACTCTTCAGCGGAGCTTTTGGCTTTTTCAACGACTTCGTCGATAGTTCCCGCGAACAGGAACGCCGACTCGGGCAGGTCGTCGTGCAGACCCTCGATAATCTCCTTAAATCCGCGTATGGTTTCCTTAAGGGGAACGTACTTGCCCTGCATACCCGTAAACTGTTCCGCAACGCTGAACGGCTGGGACAGGAAACGCTGAATTTTTCTCGCTCTGGAAACGGTCAGCTTGTCCTCGTCGGAAAGCTCGTCCATACCCATGATAGCGATAATGTCCTGCAATTCCTTGTACCTTTGCAGTATGTTCTGCACCGCCCGCGCAACCTCGTAGTGCTCCTCGCCCACGATGTCGGGGGACAGTATTCTCGACGTTGAGTCAAGAGGGTCAACCGCGGGGTAGATACCCAGCGACGCAATACTTCTTGACAGCGTTGTGGTAGCGTCAAGGTGCGCGAACGTCGTGGCGGGGGCGGGGTCTGTCAGGTCGTCGGCAGGAACGTATACAGCCTGTACCGACGTGATAGAGCCTTTGTTTGTGGAGGTAATTCTCTCCTGCAATGCGCCCATTTCCGTCGCCAAAGTCGGCTGGTAACCAACCGCCGAAGGCATACGTCCAAGCAGCGCGGAAACCTCCGAGCCTGCCTGTGTGAAACGGAAAATATTGTCAATGAACAGGAGCACGTCCTGTCCCTCGACGTCGCGGAAGTACTCCGCCATAGTCAGTCCCGAAAGACCGACGCGCATTCTCGCTCCGGGGGGTTCGTTCATCTGACCGTACACGAGAACCGTCTTGTCGATAACGCCCGACTCGGTCATTTCGTTGTAAAGGTCGTTGCCCTCGCGGGTACGCTCTCCAACGCCCGTAAATACGGAGATACCGTTGTGCTCGTTGGCGATGTTGTTGATAAGTTCCTGAATAAGAACCGTCTTTCCAACGCCCGCGCCGCCGAACAGACCGATTTTACCGCCCTTAAGGTAAGGACAGATAAGGTCGATAACCTTAATACCCGTTTCCAGTACCTCGTTTGAGGCTGTCTGCTCCTCATAGGTAGGCGGCTCGCGGTGGATAGCCCATTTCTCCTCCGTTGTGGGAGCGGGCTTATTGTCAACAGGTTCGCCGAGGAGGTTGAAAATTCGTCCGAGAGTTTCCTTGCCCACGGGAACCTTGATAGGCTCGCCTGTGTCCACTGCGTCGACGTCTCTCACAAGACCGTCCGTGGACGCCATTGCAATACAACGAACCACGTCGTCGCCGATATGCTGAGCGACCTCGCACACCAGCGTTTTGCCGTTAAGCTCGATTTCTATTGCGTTCAAAAGATTCGGAAGGCTGTCCTTGCTAAACTGAATATCGACTACCGCGCCGATAATCTGAACAACCTTGCCGACATTTTTCTGCGGCATTTACAAAATCATCCTTCCTGTTAGAAATTAGAAGTCAGCGTCGGGAACGCCCCCCGCTACTCCTGCGCGCTTGCGCCGCCTACGATTTCCGTAATTTCCTGCGTTATGGACGCCTGACGCGCACGGTTGTACACCAGCGACAGATTTGAAATCATCTCGCTTGCGTTGTCCGTGGCGGACTCCATTGCGGTACGGCGGGCAGCCTGTTCGGAGGCGAAACTGTCAACCACCGCTCCGAAAATTATGCCTGTGATGTATTTCGGCACTATCGCGTCAAAGACCTGTCCCGCCGACGGCTCATAGATAGGCAGCTCCTTAGCCTTGCGGGATTCCTCCGCCTTAATGTCGAGGGGGAGAATAGGCAGATATTCCGCCCTCTGAACGAGGGGGGAAACGTATTCCGTCCGGAAAAGCTCCACCCTGTCCACCTCGCCCTTTGCGTAAGGCGCCGTAACCTTGTCGGCAATATCCGCCGCGTTGTGGATTTTTAAACCCTCCGCCACGCCGGGGTAATTGGCAGCCAGCTCGTACCCCCGCTTTGAGAAATACTCGCCCGCCTTTTTGCCGATAGCGATTATTTTAATATTGCATTCGTCTTTCAGCTCGTCGATACGGGTCTGGGCAAGTTTCAGCACGTTTGAGTTGAAACCTCCCGCCAGTCCCCTGTCGCCCGCTATGACGATAAGCATAACGGTCTTTGCGTTCCGCTTTTTCGAGTACTGGGACAGAAAATCGGGATTTTCCGCCTGTATCTCGCACATTGTATCGTACAGGGCATTAAAGTAGGGTCTTGCCTTGTCGGCTTTCTCCTTGGCTTTTCTCAGCTTTGAGGACGCCACCAGCTCCATAGCCTTGGTTATCTGCATGGTGGACTCAACGCTTTTGATACGCCTTTTAATGTCCTTCATATTACCGCTTGCCAACTTACGCACTCCTCCTTTTAGAAGTTAGAGGTTAGAGGATAGAGGTTAGATATGCCGTCTGTCCGTCTTTCTCTAAATTCAAATTTTTGTACGGTATAATCTTACTTGTCCGCAAGGAACTTCTTGATAAACTCATTCAGCATCTCCTTGAGAGCCTCCTCGTTTTCCTTTGTAAGGTCCTTTGTTTCCTTAATGGACGCGATTATATCGGGGTGCGCCTCGTCGGCGTAGTCGAACATCTCTTTCTCAAACTCGGCAACCAGTTCAAGGGGAATATCCCGCAGGAAACCGTGCGTTACCGCGTAAATGATAAGCACCTGATGCTCAACGGTAAGGGGCATGTTCCGTCCCTGTTTGAGTACCTCAACAACCCTTTCGCCCAACGCCAGACGGTCTTTGGTATCTTTATCCAAATCCGAACCGAACTGTGAGAACGACTGGAGCTCACGGTACTGTGAATAAGTCAGCTTTAACGAGCCGGAAACCTTTTTCATAGCCTTAATCTGCGCCGCGCCGCCGACACGGGATACCGAGATACCGGGGTTTACAGCGGGACGTACGCCCGAGTTGAAAAGGTCTGTTTCAAGGAATATCTGACCGTCGGTAATGGAAATTACGTTGGTCGGAATATACGCCGAAACGTCGCCCGCTTGCGTCTCAATAATAGGCAGAGCCGTCAAAGAGCCGCCGCCGTAATCCTTGTTAAGGTTGCAGGCGCGCTCCAGCAGACGGGAGTGGAGATAGAATACGTCTCCGGGGTAAGCCTCACGTCCGGGGGGTCTCTTAAGCAGCAGCGACAGGGCGCGGTACGCAACGGCGTGCTTTGAAAGGTCGTCGTAGATACAGAGCACGTCCTTGCCCTGCTCCAAGAAGTACTCACCCATAGCGCAGCCCGAATAAGGCGCGATATACTGGAGCGGCGCAAGCTCCGACGCCGTCGCCGAAACGACGATTGTGTAGCCCATAGCTCCGTTCTTTTCGAGGGTGTCAACCACGTTAGCCACCGTCGAACGTTTCTGACCTATTGCCACATAGATACAAATAACGTCCTTGTCCTTCTGATTAATAATAGTATCGAGAGCGATAGCCGTCTTGCCTGTCTGACGGTCGCCGATGATAAGCTCACGCTGACCTCTTCCTATGGGTATCATTGAGTCGATAGCCTTGATACCCGTCTGCAAAGGTCTGTCTACGGATTTTCTTGTGATAATGCCCGAGGCTGTGCGCTCGATAGGCATTGTCTTGTCGGTAAGAATTGCTCCCTTTCCGTCGATAGGCTGACCCAGGGAGTTTACAACTCTTCCCAGCAGCTCCTCGCCCACGGGGACGGAAACGATTTTTCCCGTGCTTTTAACGGTGTCGCCTTCCTTAATATCTGCGTCCGAACCCAGCATAACGGCGCCTACGAAGTCCCGTTCGAGGTTCAGAGCCATAGCGTTCACGCCGTTTTCAAACTCCAGCAATTCGCCGGACATACAGTTTTCAAGACCGTGAATACGGGCTATGCCGTCACCCACGGTTACAACAGTACCGATGTCGGTAAGCTCTATCTTGGACTGATAATTCTTTATCTGGTCCTTGATTATGCCTGTAATTTCATCGGGGCGTAAATCCATTGGAAATAACCATCCTTTCTTTGAGAAGTCTGTACCTGCTTTGCAGTACAGCTCTCGGTTCGGATTTTCACCGAACCAAATTTTGTCAAAAGCCTTTAAGCGATAACGCCCTTAATCTGCTTTTGAATAGCCTCCAGCTTAGTCTTGACCGAGCCGTCCATCATAGTGTTGCCGTAATTTACCACAATTCCTCCCATGATTTCCGGGTCGACGGTTTCGGTGAGAATAACCGATTTCCCCCAAACCTTTTCCAGCTTAGCCTTTAGCTTGGTCCTGAGACCGTCGCTGAGGGGCACGCTTGACGTAACCTTAACCTCGGCGATATTTTTCATTTCGTACCAGCGGTTCTTATAGTCCTCCGCGATAGAGGGAACGAGCCGCGCTCTTCCCTTTTCGGTAACAACGCACAGAAGATTGTAGGACGTGTCCGAAACCTTGCCCTTGAAAAGTTTTTCCACCAGCTCCAGCTTTTCGGTCATATTCACCGTGGGAGCCGACAGGAGCTTTCCCAGCTCGGGGTTGTCGTTAAAAACAACCGCCAGCGCAGCAAGCTCGTCCTTTATCTCGTCGGTGCTGCCCTGTTCTTTCGCAAGCTCAAAAACCGCCTCCGAGTATACTTTTTCCGCTGTACCCGTCATAGTAAATGCCTGTTCCTTTCCCGAAACGGCGGACTATTCGCCGATTTCGTCGATAAAGCTCTCGATGAGCTTTTCGTGGGTCTTTCCGTCGATTTCCTTGGAAACTACCCGGGACGCGATAGACAGCGCCATGTCGGATATTTCGTCCTTAATCTGGTTGACGGCGCGTTTTTTCTCCTTTTCAATATCGGCGTTGGCTTTGTCAACAATGCCCTTAGCCTCGGTTTTGGCGTCGGCGATAATCTCGTCGGAGCGCGACTGGGCTTTCTTTGTGGCGTTCTTGACGATTTCCGCAGATTCCTCCTTAGCCGCCGACAGCTTTTCGGTGTACTCGCTTTCAAGCTGTTTGGCATTCGCCAGAGCGGAATCCGCCTCCTTATAGGTGTTGGCAACCTCGTTTTTGCGGGAATCCAGCACCGCGTTAACCTTGTCGAAAAGGAAGTGCCTTAAAACCAGAAACAGAATCAACGTGTTTATGATCGTACCTAAAATAGTAGTCAGGTCGATCGAGAAAAATTCAAAATTCATAGGCTGATTACTGCCTCCTGTTCTGCAAAATTTTCAAAATCCCGCTGATTAACCGAGGAACTTGAGGAACGGATTTGCGAACAGGAGCATGATAGCCACGAACAGACCGTAGATACCCGTTGTCTCCGCAACGGCGCAGCCGATAAACATTGTTGAAGTAGCGGTGCTCTTGATTTCGGGCTGTCTGCCGATAGTCTCGATAGCCTTGCCTACCGCGTAGCCTTCACCGATACCCGGTCCGATACCGGCTATCATCGCGAGACCCGCGCCGATTGCCTGTCCCGCCAGGACAGTTGCCTGTGCGTTTAATAATGCCTCATTCATAAAAATTTACCTCCAAAATTTTTTTTAAGGGAATTTCCTTTTATGGGACTAATCCTTGCCCATTTTGATGTAAGCCATAGTAAGCATAATGAATACGTATGACTGTATCGCTCCCGAGAACAGGTCGAAGTAAACCGACAGCACTGCGGGAATACCTATCTGGAAAATGTTGAAAACATATCCGTTTATTGACTCGATAGGCGGTATTCCTATAGCGTTGTAAAGCGCGCCGCTTGCCGAACCCAGAGCGAGATAGAGGATAAGCGTAATTATCATGCCGCCCGCCACGTTTCCGAAAAGACGCAGCGCCATGGCTACAGGCGTCGCCACCTCGCTTATGATGTTAAGCGGGTTGATGAACTGCTTGAAGTAGCCGCCCACGCCGTGATACTTAATCTTGGTGTAGGTTATCAGCACGAAAGTCATTACAGCCAAACCTCCGGTAACGCTTATATCCGCCGTGATACTCCTGAAACCTACCATCGAGATAAGCGTTCCGACAATGATGTAAGCGAAAACCGCGGCAATGTAGGGAGCGTAGGCTATGGACTCGTTGTCCATATTGACCTTAACCATATTGTTTACCGTGTTGACAATGTACTCCGCGGCGCACTGCCGCTTTGTTTCGGGGACTTTTTTCAAGTCCTTGGTAAGTATCAAACAGACCGCCAGCACGATAAGAATGACCAGCCAGCCCGTCACCACCGATTCGGATATGGAAAAAACAGGCTCGCCCGACTCGGACAGAACGCTGAACATTCGCCTCGGCCCTTCTACATTCACCTCAAATCCCATGATTTCACCCTCCTTTCCTTTTTAAACTCGCCGCGTTTAAGGTGTACGCCAATTTGGGGTACAGCTGGGGCACAGCCGCCGCCAAAAGGTGTATCTGCGGAAACGTCACACCCGCGTAAAAAAGCAGCCCCGTAATAAGCAGCCTAATCATATAAGACCCGAACATATAGCCCTTAGCCATAGAGAGGGTTTTTTCCACCGCTCTTTCCGAGGACAGCCCGAGAATTATAAAGTTAAGCAGCATTACCGCCGTGCCCGCCAGAAGTCCCAGCGGGACTTCCCCGCAAAGCCCGTACACAGGCAGCGAGATTATGTAGACTATTCCGTCGAAAATCAGCGCCCGAGGCACGAGAAATTTCAGCTCACGGCGTATCATTTCGCTTAAAAAACCCTTTGCCATAAACGTTTTCGTTCCTTTCTCCGCCTGATTTTCCGCAAAACAATCCACAACTATACCTAATTATTATAACATTTTCTCTCAAAAATTTCAACCCCATTTCGGCAATTTATTCGGAAAAAAATGAATAATTTTTTGTTAAAACCACTTGACAATCAAGTCAAAAAGGGGTATAATATTAAAGCTGACTTTTTTCCCGGGGCGTAACTCAGTTTGGTAGAGTGCTTGGTTTGGGACCAAGATGCCGCAGGTTCAAGTCCTGTCGCCCCGACCAAAACAGTTTATAGTTGACAGTTGATAGTTGACAGTTATTGTCAGTACCCGTCAGTACCTGTCACATTATGAACAAAATGTAAAAAATCAAAATGAGTATTGACAATAAGCATTTAACGTGGTATAATAATCAAGTCGCGAAAAAACTGTACACTTTCAACTATACACTGTAAACTGTCGTGGCACTGTAAACTGTTCCGCTGGTGTAGCTCAGTTGGTAGAGCAGCTGATTTGTAATCAGCAGGTCGGGGGTTCGAGTCCGTCCACCAGCTCCATTTTATTGCCGAAAGGCGAGCGCAGCAAGCCAAACTCCCGCGCAGCGGGCAGGGCAATCTTGCCTCTTGCGTCTTGCCTCTAATCAGCAATGAAAGAGGCTCAAGAGCAGTAGAGAAAACAATTTCTAACCTCTATCCTCTAACCTCTAACGGAAGAGTTCCCGAGTGGCCAAAGGGGGCAGACTGTAAATCTGTTGCTTCGGCTTCGGTGGTTCGAATCCACCCTCTTCCACCATATTAAAAACCTTGCATTAATGCAAGGTTTTTTTAGGTTTGGGGCATTAGGACAAAATCAATATTTTTTTGTCCCAATGTTAAAATATATAGTATGTGTATACAGTTTTTGTGTACTGTTTACAAAAAAAATAAAAAGAATGTATAAACAAACGAAAGGAAAATTTTTATGGTAAGAGAAGATTTGAGAAACATCGCGATAATCGCCCACGTCGACCACGGCAAGACCACGCTGGTGGACGAAATGCTGAAACAGGGCGGCGCGTTCAGGGAAAATCAAACCGTCGCCGAGCGGGTTATGGACTCCAACGATTTGGAGCGTGAGCGGGGTATTACAATTTTGGCAAAAAATACCTCCGTCATGTACAACGGCGTGAAGATTAACATTATCGACACCCCGGGGCACGCGGATTTCGGCGGCGAGGTTGAGCGGGTGCTTAAAATGGTGGACGGCGTTGTGCTCCTTGTGGACGCGGCGGAGGGCTGTATGCCCCAAACCCGTTTCGTGCTGCAAAAAGCCCTCGAAATGAACCACAGAATTATCATCGTGGTAAATAAGATAGACCGCCCCGACGCGCGGATTAGAGCGGTACTGGACGACGTTCTGGAGCTGCTTATCGACCTCGACGCAACGGACGAGCAAATCGAAAGCCCCGTGCTGTTCTGCTCGGGGCGGGCGGGTACAGCCTCTCTCGTCCTTGACGACGGCGGCACGGATTTGGTACCCCTCTTCGAGACAATTTTAAAGCACATTCCCGCCCCCGAGGGCGACCCGGACGCGCCCATGCAGATGCTGATTTCCTCAATCGACTACAACGACTATGTGGGACGAATCGGTATCGGACGTATCGAGCGGGGTACGATAAAGGTCAATCAGCCTGTTATAGTTGGCGATTTTCACGAAAACCGCAAGCCCTTTAGCAGCAAAGTTGTTACACTTTACCAAATCGAGGGGCTTAACCGTACCCCCGTGGACGAGGCTAAAGTGGGGGACATTGTGTGGCTCTCTGGCATAGAAAATATAACTATCGGCGACACTCTCTGCGCGGCGGACTGCTACGAACCCGTACCTTTCGTGAAGATTTCCGAACCGACGGTTGAAATGACTTTTTCCGTAAACGACAGTCCTTTCGCGGGACGTGAGGGCAAGTTTGTAACTTCCCGTCAGCTCCGCGACAGGCTTTTCAAAGAGATTTTGCGGGACGTTTCCCTCCGCGTTACCGAAACGGAGAACACCGACAGTTTCCGCGTTGCGGGACGGGGCGAAATGCACCTGTCAATACTTATCGAAAATATGCGCCGCGAGGGTTACGAACTGTCGGTGTCCACCCCGAGGGTGCTGTACAAAGACATAGACGGCGAACGCTGCGAACCCGTGGAAAAACTGGTTATAGACGTTCCCGAGGAGTCGGTGGGCGCGGTAATGGAAAAACTTGGCACGCGCAAGGCGGAGCTCCAGTCCATGAACCCCGTGGGCAGCCGTATGAAACTTGAATTTCTCATACCCTCACGGGGGCTTTTCGGGTACAAATCCGAATTCCTCACCGACACAAAGGGTGAGGGCGTTATCAGCTCTGTTTTCGACAGCTATCAGCCCTACAAGGGGGACATTCCCCGCAGGAATACGGGTTCTCTCGTTTCCTTTGAGACGGGGGAGGCGGTGACCTACGGGCTTTATAACGCCCAGGAGCGCGGCTCTCTCTTTATCGGCGCGGGCACAGCCGTTTACGAGGGAATGATTGTGGGCGCGTCCCCCAAAGTTGAGGACTTGGTGGTGAACGTCTGCAAGAAAAAGCACCTCACCAACACACGGGCAAGCGGTTCCGACGACGCCCTGCGGCTCGTCCCCCCGAGAAAGCTTTCCCTTGAGGACAGCCTCGAGTTTATCGCGGACGACGAGCTGCTGGAAATTACCCCCAAATCCATACGTATCAGAAAGCGTATTCTTGACAATAATCTTCGGGCGAAACAGCGGGCGAAAGAAAAAAGTTGACAGTTTACGGTGCAAAAAATTTGTATTATACAAATTTATACAAACTTGTATTTTGTACATACAAGTTTGTACACCAATACCTAAACCAATACCAATAC
The DNA here is from genome assembly GCA_023665505.1 of Ruminococcus sp. Classification (GTDB taxonomy): domain Bacteria; phylum Bacillota; class Clostridia; order Oscillospirales; family Ruminococcaceae; genus RGIG8773. The sequence goes on along the minus strand of JAMPDU010000048.1, from coordinate 9,792 downwards.
TAATACTAATACATAAACCTAAACCTTAACCGAATATTGCGGAAAATCGGCGGGAAAATATGTTTCTTTGGGAGGAATTTTATGGCAATTTTCAAACCCACCTACGCGCTCCGAAAAATAACGGAAATAACCCCGTCCGCACTGAAAAAACGGGGCATAAAGGCTTTGATACTGGACGTTGACAATACCCTTACCACCCACAACAACCCCGTCCCCGCCGAGGGTGTCCGCGAGTGGGTTGAGGAAATGAAGTCCGCAGGGGTTAGACTGATTATCGTCAGCAACAACAACGCCGAGCGCGTCGCGCCCTTTGCGGAAACGCTGGGACTGCATTTCGTCCCCAACGGCGCAAAGCCCCTGCCAGTCGGCTTTAAACGGGCGGCTGCGGAACTTGCCGCGGAGGGCATTCCAAAAAACCGCATTGCCGCCGTGGGCGACCAGATTTTCACCGACATTTTAGGGGCGAACCTTGCGGGGGTGCGTTCGGTTTTTGTGTACCCAATTGAACCCGAAACGAGCTTGCCGTTCAGGTTCAAGCGGGCGGTGGAAAAGCCGTTACTGCCGAAAAAATTCGGGAAGTTTGAATAAGGGGGTAACGCCAATGACCGCCGAAGAATTCTACAAATATAAAATGGACGCTGAGGAGCGCGCCGAATGGAAACGGCTGAAATCGCAGATTTACGAAGACTGCAAAAAAGCGGGCGTTCCCGAAAAGTTTATGCGGTACGCCGACGACGCCCTTGCCGACGATTATGAACGCAAGACGGGGTACTGCCGAACCGAGGGGTTTTACTATATTTTCACGGAAAGAGGCTATTATAAAACGGAATATTCGGGCGATGAAAAGGGTATGCGGTTTTTCCTGCTGGAAAATATTTTCGGAAGTATCGGTACGCGTATCGAACTCGAAAACAGAGACCGCCTTGCCAAGGAATGGAAGTGCTATGAAAAAACCGTAAAAATCCTAAAACCGCCCGTTGTCAGTATTGCAAAGGCTGTTACGAAAACGGTGCGGCATAAAAAATACGTTTACGGCGTGGAATACGATTCGCGGAAATTTTGGTTTGAGTACACGATAAACGCGATAGACAAAACACTCGGCGAGGAGTTTTCCCTGCCCCTTGCGGAGAAGTACACAAAACTTATGAACCGCCGGTTCGATACGGAGCATTGGTTTTTTGACGGGAAAACGGGGAAATTTACCGAAAAGTAAAAGGAGCTATTATTATGGGTTTATTCGACCAACTGAAAAAAATTGTTTCGGACGTTTCCGAAACAATCGACAAGGCGGAAATCCCTCGGAAAACCGCCGCCGACATCGACAGGGGCATCGACGAAATGCTGAAAAAAGCCGAGGATTTGCCGAATAATTTATTTAAGCAATTGAATAAACTCGCCAATTCGGACGGCGGCGAAAATAAAGAGGAAACTCCCGAAAATACGCCCCAAAAGCCCGAGGTCAGCCTTGAGGAAATTCTCGGAAAAATTAACGAAACAGTCCCGCCCAAACCCATGGTAAGGCTTACCCCAAAGCGGGCGGAGGGGTTGAGCGTTTTTGAAAGCAAGCTGGGCGGCGTACCCTATATGCCCGCGGATTTCGAGTACCCAAAAGGCGTAAGCGGTACTTTTGAGGGGCGGCCCCTGCGGCTGCTTGCCCAGCTTAATTTTGAGAAACTGCCCCATATCGAGGACTTCCCCCAAAAGGGCATTTTGCAGTTTTTCTGCTCCGACGACGAGGAGGAATGCGCCTACGGAATTAACTTTGACAGCAATACCGTGCAGGACGGTTTTCGGGTGATTTACCACGAAAATATTATTACGGACGAGAGCCGTCTAATGCCGAAAGAAAGTATGCCGGCATTTGCCGACAACGGAATAAGTTTCCCCTTTACGGGAGAATTTCTGCTGGAGGCGGGACAGCCCGAAATGTGCCGCGCGGGGATAGCGGACTGCCGTTTTCAAGAGGCTTTGCTGCGGCTTTGGGAGGAGCTTACGGGCGAAAAGCTTAACGATATTTGTCTGCTTGACAACAAGCTTTTGGAGCAGCTTTACGACCGAAACGGCTGCGAAAACACCTGCATAGGCGGCTACCCGTTTTTCACCCAAACCGACCCTCGGGGCTTTAAGCAGGAACTGGCGGGGTACGGCGTGCTGCTGTTCCAAAGCAACAGCGTAAACAGCGACGAAATAATGTGGGGCGATTTCGGCATCGGGAACTTTTTCATTACCGAAAGCGACCTGAAAAATCTTGATTTCTCAAAGGTTGCCTACACTTGGGACTGCGGCTGAGCAGGCTGAGCCTGCACCCTTATGGGCGTACTCTGTCAGTAAGGGTTAAATCTCCCCATGGGTTAAAAAAGTGTTTATTAATTAATTTTTGGAGGTTTTTAATTATGAAACGTGAAAATTCCGAAATTATCAAGACGGTGAAAAGCCGTTACTATGCGGGTTTGCTGACGGCGGCAATGGGGCTGCTTTTCATATCGGCTTTTTTGTGGACGGACGACAACGTCTCCCCCGTCAAAAGCATAGCGGCGGGAATTATCTTCCTTATAGCGGGGACTTTCCTTATTCTGCGGGCGCGTTCGGCGGGGAAAAATTCCGAAAAATAATTACATAAAATTTTTATCTGCCGTCGAATTTATAACGCCGAAAACTCCTCTCGGGAATATCGAACCGCCAGGAGGTCATCATGCTGTGGGTGCGCATAGTCCGCGCCGCGTTGAAAATAAAATCGGCAGTCATAACCGCCATAAGCGAAACCCCCAAAACGTTGGAGAACACGGGGTCAAGCCGCATAAGCGCGTCCATGATACGCTCGAAAAAGCAGTCGGTAAAAACGGTTATAATCACGGTAAAACCGATACTTGTGGGCACCGAGGTATAACGGGTTATGTGCAGGGGAATCGAGGTATAGTCCCACAAATAAATATGACAGGTTTTTTCGATAATTTTCCCGAGGACTATTTCCCCCAGCGACACGCAGACAAAGGTTATTGCAAAGTACGCCGCGATACGCACGCCCACGTTGTTTTCGATTTCAACGTTTATGTCGTTTATGTACGTCCGAGGGTTGCCGGGCGTACCCAAAAGCAGGTACAGACCCATAACCGCAGCCCCGTAACCCAGCAGGAAAGGTGCAAACATATTGCGGTTGTCCATATAGCCTTTCCGCGCGGCGAGCCAAATATTTTCGAGGGCGAAACCGAGGAATGAAATAATCGCCGTCATAATAAACATCGAGCTTACGCTGTAATCAATTTCGGTAATTTTCATAAAACTTGCGCTCCTTTCGGTTTTCTTAAGGCAATACCGCACAAAGATTGCGTGCGGATTGCGAAGTCAGATTTTTCGTCAGATTGTACTAAAATTTCGCAGGCATACTGACGTATGTCAAGAAATTTTAGTGCGATATGACGGAAAATATGCAAGCAAGACGTGCGCAAAGGCGTTAGCCGTTCTTTGTGCGGTATTGCCTTAGTAATAATTATAATTTTTCCGCGGAATTTGTCAATGGACAGTTTTGTGAAAATGCACAATTTTTAATTAAGAATTAAGAATTAATAATTTTTCAAGCAGACGCACATAAAAAATCCCGCTGAGAAACAAATTACCGTCAGCGGGATAAATTTTTAATTATTAATTATTCATTTTTAATTCCCCTTGAAATTCCCCCAAATTTGTGGTATTATTATTGTAAAACAACCCGAAAGGAACGAAAAACCATGAATAAAATAAATCTCTACAAGCACCGCGTAAGCTACTACGAAACCGACCAAATGGGCATCGTCCACCACTCAAATTATATCCGCTGGTTTGAGGACGCTCGGGTGGATTTTTTGGAACAGGTTGGATATTCCTACAAAAAAATGGAGGACATCGGCATTATGATAATCGTGCTGGGCGCGTCCTGCGACTACAAGGTGTCGGCGCGGTTCGGGGACAACGTTGTGATTATTCCGAAAATTTCCGAGTTCAACGGCTTTAAAATGACCGTGACCTACCGCGTTTTAAACAAGGCGGACGGCACGCTTTTGGCGACGGGGGAAACCCGCCACTGCTTTACCGACCTTGCCTTAAAACCCGTCCGCACGAAAAAAGATTACCCCGAAATTTACAAAATATTTTACGACTTTATAAACGTCGATTTGGACGCTTGAAAGGAGCATTTTTATGAATAATTTTTTTGCGGACGAAACCCGCGTGCGGGTGCTTGGCAGAAGTCTTTTTTTGGACGGTACACGCTATTTGAGCTGGTGCTGTTCGGGGGTGGAATTTAATTTCACCGGCAAAAAAATTTCCGCCGAAATTTGGACGGATTTTGTTATCGACGAGCCTTGGAAAGAAAACTGGCACCCCTATATCGCCGTATTTTTGAACGGCGAGGAAGTCCCGAAAAAGCGTATAAAAATTAATTCGGGGACAAACAATTACACAATTTTTGAAAGCGAAAAAGAGCAGACCGTTACCCTGAAAATTCTGAAATTATCCGAGTCGGCATTCGGCAAAATCGGCATTGTAAAATTTTCGGCGGACGGTGAAATTACCCCGACCAAACCGCGGAAAAACCGCTTTGAATTTATCGGCGACAGCATCACCTGCGGCTTTGGAATTGAGGGAAAATCCGCCGAGGAGGGTTTCCGCACCGATACGGAAAATTCCTATATTTCCTACGGCGCGGAGGTTGCCAAAGCGTTTGACGCGGACTTCAACTTAATTTCCTGGAGCAGCATCGGGGTCTATTCAAGCGACTGCAAAGAGGACAACGGCAAACCCAACGACGGCTGGATTATGCCCATGCTTTACGATTACACCGACCTTGCCGCCGAAGATATACTGAAAATTCCCGACCGTACCGAATGGGATTTTAATAATTTTATTCCCGATATAATTGTCGTAAATTTAGGCACAAACGACATGAGTTTCACGAAAAAAATTCCCGAAAGGGTACATAATTTTAAAGAGGCGTACAAAAAATTTATTCTGCATATCCGCGAGAAAAATCCCTCGGCGGAAATCATCTGCGTACTGGGCATGATGGGGGACGAGCTGTACCCCGCGGTTGCCGAGGCGGCGGAGGAAATCGCCGATAAAAAAGTCCGCGCGCTGCGGCTTGACGTACAGCTTGAGGCGGACGGTACAGGCTCGGAAAAGCACCCGAATTTTGTCACCCACAAAAAAGCCGCCGAAAAAATAATTAAATTGATTAAGGAAGAAAATTTATTGTGAAAATCGACCGTCAAATAGGAATTTTATCAATTTTACTTCAGCGGGAAAAGGTCACGGCGGCGGAGCTTGCGGAAAAATTCGAGGTGTCGGCGAGGACGATAAACCGCGACATCGAGGACATAAACGCGGCGGGAATTCCCGTGGTTTCCGAGCGGGGATACGGCGGCGGAATTTCGGTTATGGAGGGTTTCAAAATCGACAAAACCCTGCTGACCTCCATTGAAATGCAGGGCATTCTCGCGGGGCTGAGCGGACTTGACAGCGTGTCCGAAACAAGCCGCTACCGCCGTCTTATGGACAAACTTTCCCCCGACGCGGTGCGGGCGAACGGCATAATTATCGACCTCTCGTCTTGGGACAAATCGGCGGTTTCCGACAAGATAGAATTTATCCGCAAAGCCGTAAACGACAGCGAAAAAATCGCCTTTAAGTACTACTCCCCAACGGGCGACAGCGAGCGCATTATCGAGCCGTACAGCTTGATTTTTCAGTGGTCTAACTGGTACGTTTGGGGCTGGTGCGAGAGCCGGGGCGATTACCGAATGTTCAAATTAACGCGGCTTGCGGACTTGCGCCTTGCCGGGGAAAAATTTGCGCGGCGTGAAGTACCCCAATATTCCTGCGACAAGCTGCGGCACACAAAGGGGGAAATTCAAGCCGAGGTCAAATTCGACAGCTCCGTCAAGTGGCGTATAATCGACGAATTCGGCGCGGAAATTCCCGAATTTTTCGAGGACGGCTCGTCGCGGATTATTTTCACTTGGTCGGACTTGCCCTCGTTTTTTCTGTACATTTTGGGTTTCGGCGAAAATGCGGAAATAATTTCCCCAAAAGAATACCGCGCTGAATTTAAAAATTTGCTGAAAAAAATTCTTGAAAAATATTGAAATATTTTTTTAATATGACATACAGTTGTCATATTATGTATGTTATACTCGTTTTGTAAAATAAATTATGAAACGAGGTAATTTTATGAACACCGATTTCACCCAAGTAACCCCCTGCGGCGGGGATTGCCGCACCTGCGAGCGTTTCGGGAACGCCTGCGAGGGTTGTCTGAAAATGTGCGGCAAACGCCGCTTTTCCGAGCAGGAAAGCAGCTGCGAAATTTTCGGCTGCTGCGTAAGTCACGGCGTACGGTTCTGCGGACTTTGCGGCGAGTTTCCCTGCGAACGCGTTAAAAACGAAATCACCCAATGGGACAGCGGCGCGGTTGAAAATCTTGCAAGGCTTGCGGCGGAGTACCGAAAAAGAGAGACGGAATTTTCGGAGCAGTCCCAAAAATTATGGAAAAAAATCGGCTCCCACAGCGTGACGGTTTTATCCACCTGCGCGGAAAATCGGGTCACGTCCCGCCCCGTGAGCACGGTGGTTATCGACGGCAAATTTTATTTTCAGACAAGCGAAAATTATCTGAAATTCAAACAGCTTTCGCAGAACGAAAACGCCGCAATTTCTTTCGGGAATTTTTCCGTTGAGGGCAAGTGCCGCAGTATCGGCAAGCCCGACGAAAACGGCTTTTTTGTCAAGGCGTTGAAAAAGCATTTCCCCCTTGCGTACGCGAATTACTCAAAGCTCGACGACGAACGGGTTTTGGAGTTTGTCCCGACCCTAATTTATTCATGGAGCTATGAGCTTGCAAAGCCTTATATGGAGTACTGGGACTTTGAAAATCTGACCTACAGAAAGGAGTGCCAACAATGAAAAAGGAACTCGGTATCGCAAGGTGCGGACTTGCCTGCTGTTTGTGCTCGGAAAACGAAACCTGCGCGGGCTGTCTCGCGGACGGCTGCACGGGCAAGGATTGGTGCGAGGTGAGAAAGTGCGCGGCTGAAAAAGGCGTTTCCCACTGCTATAAGTGCGAAAACGCCGAGACTTGCGGCAAGGGAATTTTGTCAAAAATCAAGCCGAAAGCCTTTACCGTTTTCGCGAAAAAACACGGCGCGGAATTTCTGCTTGAATGCCTCGCGCGGAATGAGCGGAACGGCATTACATACCACAAAAACGGCATAACGGGCGACTATGATTTTGACAATATCGAGGACGTTATAAACCTTATCGCAAACGGAAAGGAGGCGGTACCGAATGGAAAAATTTGACTACAAAAAGGCGTATAAGGACTTGTATCAGCCAAAGGACAAGCCGTCGCTTATAGACGTCCCCGAGATGATTTTTTTCGCTGTGGACGGCGCGGGCGACCCCAACACAAGTCCCGAATACAAGGCGGCTATGGAGGTTTTGTACGGGCTTTCTTTCACGGTGAAAATGTCCAAAATGAGCGGCGATCAGCCCGAGGGTTATTTTGAGTACGTCGTCCCGCCCTTAGAGGGTTTGTGGTACGCCGACGGCGTGACCTTTGACGGAATGAGCGTCACGGACAAAAGCAAGTTCAAGTGGATTTCAATGATACGCCAGCCGGAATTTGTCACGGAAAAGGTCTTTGAAACCGCCCGGGAAAAGCTCGCCAAAAAGAAACCGCACCTTGATTTAAGCAAGGCGCGGCTCATGAAATTCACCGAGGGGCTGTGCGTGCAGATAATGCACAAGGGCGCGTACGACGGCGAGGCGGAAAGTATTCGGAAGATAAAAAATTTTGCCGCGGAAAACGGTTTTAAAGAGGATTTTTCCGCGGAAAGACTTCACCACGAGATTTATCTTTCAGACCCGAGGAAGTGCGCCCCCGAAAAGCTTAGGACGGTTATCCGCCACCCCGTTTCAAAATAAAAATTTTTTTTAAAAACTATTGACATTCCGCCGAATACGTTGTATAATGAAATAGACCGAAAGGTCGTTGCACGGCGTTTCACTGCCTTGAATGTGAACTTTAATGCACGGCGTTTCACCGCCTTGAGCGTGAGTTTTAATGCAAAGCGTTCCGCTGCTTTAAACGCGGGTTTTAATGCAAGGGAGGGAGCATTTTCCGCTCTCTCCTTTTCTTTTGCGGAGGATATTATGATAAAATTTTATGACGTTGATGAAAAATACATAGATTTTCTAAAGCAGTATGACAGGCAAGTGCCAAATATAAAGTACGATACTTTAAATAAATTTGTCTGCGGAATTGTGCTTGGCGTAAACGGGGTTAACTATTTCGCGCCCGTTTCGCATAATACTAAAATTGTAAAAACGTCGCTGCCCATTTACAGCAAAGGAAATGTTATCTCAACAATACGTTTTTCATTTATGTTCCCCGCGGAGTTCGATAATCTGACCGAAAAGGATTTTTCGGAAATATCCAAAACCGACCCCAAATACGCCGATTTGCTGCAAACGGAATACAAGTACTGCAAAGCCCACGAGGCTGAAATTTCAGCCAAAGCCGAAAAAGTTTACAAAATAGGCTGCAATAAAAATCACTGGTTAAATTATACCTGCTGCGATTTTAAAAAACTTGAATCGGTGTATTTGAATTACCGCGCAGGTGCGCTGACCGGCACTCTTTAAAACATTTTGTACAAATAAAACGGCGTTCTTTTTTGAGGAACGCCGTTTTGCACTATGTAATTTTTTAAGCCGACTTCAAAACCGCCGCCGTATAAACCGCCGGCAGCGCGAAAATGAAAAGATTACCGAGAGTAAACCCGCCGCCGATTATCGCCGCAATCATGGAAACAAGGCAAATTCCCGTCATCACCAAACCGTAGATAAACCCGTTCTTTTTTGCCGTTTGGGACTTCCCGAAACCGTACCAAGCAAGCAGCCCGAAACCTATGCAGGTAATCGCCGTGCCCACAATATTGCCGATAAATCCGAAAAACGTCCCCCGCTCGACAATGCCGAAAATCCTGAAATCAAACCCAAAACTCTTCCCGAACAGCACCGAAATCCCCATTACCAGCGAGGAAACCGCCACAATCCCGCAAAGCACCGAGCAGATATTCACAACCCGTTTCATAAGCCTGCCTCCTTGTTAATATTAAGCAAAACGCCGAGACTTCCGTCTCGACGAATTGCCAGGGAAAAATTATGAAAAAGAAAACTTGGAGCGGATTACGAGGCTCGAACTCGCTACCTCCACCTTGGCAAGGTGGCGCTCTACCGGATGAGCTAAATCCGCGGCTTGAAACAAGAGATTAGAGGCAAGAAATTTTTTCCGTACCCTTTTGTACGCTTTAGCGTACGTTCCCGCTCCTGTTTCGGGGCGGCAATGCCGAAATACATTGCTTAACTGCTTAATAAAGGTGGTGCCTCCGGACGGAATCGAACCATCGACACGGGGATTTTCAGTCCCCTGCTCTACCGACTGAGCTACAGAGGCATTCTTTTTAAACAGCGCCGATTTTGCCGGCTGACGGACTGCCTGCCGACGTACGTTTCCGACCGTCCGCTTAAGCCCGCTTTTCCTGTCCGGCTGCCAATCAAAGGAGAAATTGGCGACCTGAATGGGACTCGAACCCACGACCTCCGCCGTGACAGGGCGGCGTTCTAACCAGCTGAACTACCAGGCCGTACCCCATACAAGGCGTATGGGTTTAAAAAAGGACTTAAAAAAGCCCTTTTGGTGGGAACTATAGGGCTCGAACCTATGACCCTCTGCTTGTAAGGCAGATGCTCTCCCAGCTG
>JAMPDU010000047.1 GCA_023665505.1 Ruminococcus sp. | reverse complement strand
GGGGCGGGGCCCCCCCCCCCGCCGTGTTGTTAATTTGTAACGGCGGGACGGGAAACCCGTCCCCTACGGATAATCCGGTAATTTTTGGCAGTAAAAATTGCAAAAGGTTACAAAAAATCTAAAATTTAAAAAAAATTGTAACCAAATTTTCACTTTGGAGTGAAAAATTTCGGGGGTTTTGTGGGTACTGCACAAAATTTTCTTAAAAAAGCCTTGAAATTTTGTTAAGTCGGCAATTGGATTTAATCGTCAATTATGTTATAATTACAGCATAGTTAGGTTAAACTATGATAAAACAATTGAATGGAGGAAAAAAACAATGAAAATGAAGAAAATTCTTGCTGCAATCGCAGCTTGCGCAATGGCTGCCGCTATGGTTAGCATGACGGCTTTCGCTGCGTCGCAGGACGTTGACGTTGACGACCTCGGCGATGATGAGGTCGAGACGGACGTTGTAGACGAGCCCGAGGACGAGCCTGTAGACGAGCCTGTTGACGAACCCGTTGACGAGCCTGTTGACGAGCCTGTGGACGATCCCGTTGACGAACCCGTTGACGAGCCTCAGGGCGAAACAGCAAGCAACCCCAGCACAGGCAACTCTCCTATCGCTCTTGCGGTAATTCCCGTTGCTCTTGCCGCTGCGGCTGTTGTAGCCAAGAAAGCTAAGTAAGGTATGAAAAAAGCCGTCCGTTTGGGCGGCTTTTTGTATTTTGCCAATTAATGTTTAGCCCGCGAAAAGTATAAACCCCGCCAAAAAAGCATATAATCTGTAAAAATGCACAATGTAAACGTTATTATTTGTTACAAAATTGATATAGATTTTTTTCGCATATTATTGTATAATTAAACCAGTAAGTTTGCCGATAAAAGGCATTTACACTAAAAATAAAAAATTTGGAGGAATTTATCATGAAACTTAAAAAGATTATCGCCGCTGTTGCGGCGGCAGCCGTTGCGGTTTCCACAATGGCAATCAACGCTTTTGCCGACGATACGTATCATGCGTACCTCGGTGTTCAGACCAACCCCAGCTGGATTTTCAGAAACGCTTGGAACGACAAGGACTACGGAACAAGCTACGAGGCGTTCAACAAGCTTAGCCAGGACGGCGCACCCGCCGACATCGCAGGTACTTTCACAGACGTTGAAATCACAGGCGACGGCACTTACAAGGTAAGCCTTACAGGCGCAGACCTCAGCAGCGAGGAGAAATTCAGCCTGCTGTTTGTTTCCACCGATATTCCCCTCGATGCCGGCGTTTCTATCACAAACGTTAAGGTTATTATCGACGGTCAGACAAAGTACACCTTTGACGAGGCGTTCCTTAGCCCCGACGACAAGGAGTATATGAACATTCTTGCCCGTAACATCTGGAACGACGACCTCGGCGGAGACGACGGTCTGTTCGGCTACACAATGCCCAACGACAGCGTTGAAATGGAATTCACCGTTTCCGGTCTCGGCGGCGGCGCGGCTGCGGCTGATACTGCCGAAACTTCCACCACCACGGAAACAACCTCTCCCACAACAGGCAACACTCCCGCCGCAGTTATGCTGACCGTTATGGCTGTTGCAGGCACTGCCGCCGTTGTAAGCAAGAAGAGGAAGTAATTCAAAAATAAAAACAAAAAAGGAGAAATTATCATGAAGATCAGAAAAATTCTCGCTGCTGTTGCGGCAACTGCCGTTGCGGTTTCCACAATGGCTGTCACAGCTTTCGCGGGTCAGGACGCAAGCGGTCTTGCGGACGGTACCGCGTACCTCAACCTTAATACTGCCGATTGGGCGGAATTTGAGGCTGATTGGACAAACGCCGAGGTTACGGGCGACGGAACATACACAGTTTCCGGCACAATGGCTGCTCCCACAGACATGGGTCAGTTTAACGCCCTCGAAATCGTAAACGGCGAAACAAAGTTCGGCACAACCTACGTTGTAACCGTTGACAGCATTAAGGTTAACGGCGTTGAAATCAAGGTTGCCGACGGTTTCACATGCTCGGCTGACGGCGGCGGAGTTACCACCCGCGTAAACCTCTACAACGAGTGGAACAGCCCCGACGACGGCGCGACAAACCCCAACGGCGACCTCGACCAGAGAGCTGCCGACGGCGACGTTATGAGCAAGTCCGCGCAGATGACAGGTTCTATGGACGCTATGGCTGGCGTGGAGACTATCGAAGTAACATTCACAGTTTCCGGCATTGGCGGCGGCGCGGCTGCTGCTGACGAAACACCCGCCGACGCATCGACAGACGCTGCTGCCGAGACCACAACCACAGCACCCGCCACGGGCAACGTTCCCGCCGCCGCTGTTGTTTCGGTAATGGCTGTTGCAGGTCTTGCCGCTGTTGCAAGCAAGAAAAGAAAGTAATTGATTTACCGATTTTTCAAACGCCCGAGGAATTCCCCCGGGCGTTTTTGTACCCTTTTAACATTTTTAACAAAAAAATCCGCAAATTATTATTCAAAAAACATATTGTTTATTACGCCCGATAGTGTTATAATTAGTACACAGATAAATGGCGCAAGCCAAAAAAATTAGGAGGAACATTACAATGAAAATTAAAAAAATTATCGCTGCCGTTGCAGCGGCTGCTGTTGCGGTTTCCACAATGGCGATTAGTGCGTTTGCGATTGATAAGAGTGACTACTATGCTGACGGTACACTTTATCTTGTTGCAGATGATGGTTCACCCCAGTGGGCTGTCGACAACAATGTTGATATTACATCAATTTATGGTGCAAAAGTATACTGCACATTCGACGCGTCAGAAATTGCTGACGACAGCGCGTGGATTGGCGGCGGCATTGGTACTAACTCTCCCTCATCAGGTTGGAAACAAGTTGAATGGGGAAGAAATGCAAAAGAAATTATTGCTGACCTCGATAACGGTACAATTACATGGCAGTCTACCGAGCCTCTCTTTAAGGCTGACGACAAATATGCACACATTTGGACACAGGCTTGGGGCGGTACTGTAACGTTTGATAAAATTGAACTTCTTGATAAAGACGGCAACGTAATTGAGGGCGGTGCTGCTCCTGCCGAAACAGAGGCTGCAACAGATGAAACCGCCGACGAGGCTACAGACGACGCTGCCGAGGCTGAAGAGGCTGACGACACAGCAGACGAGCCCGACGACGTAGAAGACGAAGACGTTGACGAACCCGTTGACGACGAGGCTGACGAGCCCGCCGATGAAGATGTCGAAGACGCCGCTCCCGCTGACGAGGCTGACAATACCCCCGCAGAGACTACAGCTGCTCCCGAGGGCGAAACAGCTACAGCCGCTCCCGCTACGGGCAACGTTCCCGCCGCCGTTATGATTTCGGTAATGGCTGTTGCAGGCATTGCCGCGGTTGCAACCAAAAAATCCAAGTAAACACCTAATTTTTGAAATTCATAAAAACCAGTGAAATTGCCCCCTTTCGCACGAGGGGGCGGTTTCATTCACCGTAACCGTTTTCATAAATTTTTTGTGAAAATTTATCTGTTATATACAAAAATTCTTGAAATTTTTATATAAAAATGGAATTGCTAAATCAAAAATAAAATGTTATAATAGTATTGTATATAAAGCGGCTCGACCGCTAATGAATTGGAGGAAATTTACAATGAAGATCAAAAAAATCGTGGCTGCAATCGCAGCTGCCGCCATGGCTGTTTCCATGGTAGCCGTTAACGCTTTCGCATCTACAGTTACCCTCGACAGCGAGTACAAGGGCGGCTGGGCGCAGACAAGCAGCATTCCCAAGAGCGAGTTCGCTGCTATCGGCGGCGACGTTAAAGTCGTTCTTACTATCGAAACAGTTGAGCCTCTCGCCGGCGAGCACAATCACCTGCTCAAGCCTATCAACGCCGAGGCAAGCTGGGACGGTATAACCAAGTCCCTCAAGAGCGACACGGGTATCTCCAAGGACGATACATTTATCGTTATCGCAGACGGACAGACCTCTCTCGAATTTGTTGTACCCGAGGCTGTTTGGTCATCATGGACAGGTTGGGCTGACGAAGACGGCAACCCCGACGACAGCACAGCTACACTCTCTTTCCAGGCTAACGACGTTATCGTTAAGTCCGCGGAACTCACTCCCGCTGATACGGCTCAGGGCGATTTCATGTACATTCCCGAGGCTGACGCTACAAGCGTTATGAACGGCACACTCACACGTGACGCCGCTCCCGCTGCATCTACTCCCGCAGCCGACAGCAACACAGCAAGCGCAACAACAGGCAACGTTCCCGCAGCCGTTATGGTTTCCGTAATGGCAGTAGCAGGCGCAGCCGCAGTTGCATCCAAGAAAAGAAAGTAAGTTATAATTTTTTACAAGATCCATTTTCTGAAAAAACCGCCCTTTTTATTCATTTTTGGGGCGGTTTTTTCTATTTTTTTACCCGGCGGACTTTATCGCCTTTTTCGCCTTGTTGACTATCGACTTGTCGTTCTCATAGGTCAGCACCGACGTGGCGTGACCCACGTCCACCCACTTTATCTCGGCGATTTCGTCCGCCTGCGGCTTTAAATCGTAATTCCGCGCCTTTGCTATGAAGTACACCACGATTTTCTGCGTGTCCTTCCGCGGAAAGTACTGAACCGTCTCCCGAAACGTGGGGTCGATAATTACCTCAACCCCCGTCTCCTCCATGATTTCGCGGCGGGCGGTCTCGATTTCGGTTTCGCCCTCCTCCACATGCCCTTTCGGGAACGACCAATGCCCGCTGTTGACGTGCTTTATCAGCAGTATCTCTATATTTCCGTGGTGCTTTCGGTAGACAATCGCGCCGCAGGATTTTTCATGGGTCATATGTACCTTTCCTTTCCGAGTATAATAAACATCATTATTATTATACCACAAAAAAACCCGTTTGTCTCGCTTTTTTCAAAAAAATTTTGGGTACGTTTTTTATGTACGCATAAAATTTTCGTTTAACCATTGACAAACCGCCGAAAATATAATAAAATAGTAATAAGATACTTATTACCCTGCAATAGAAAAAAGAGAAAGAAAGGAACGATACAACATGAAATTAAAGAAATTTTTTGCGGTACTCACCGCCGCCGCCGCTTTGGCGGTTTGCTCCCTGACGGCTTTCGCTCTGGAGGACGGTCAGGCTGCCTACTGTTTCGACACCGCCGATAAGCTCTCCGACTGGCAGACCTACGGCTCGGTCTCGGAAACGGGTTTCGCCTTTAAGCAAACCACCGCCAATTCCAAAAACGGCGAGGGCTGCATTGCCGTCTCGGAAAAATTCACCGGGGAAGTCTCCGACACCTACGGCGGCGCGTACGTTTCGGCGAGTACTTTCGGGCTGCCCGACTTCGGCGGCTGCACAATCTCCATGAGCGTGCTCCTTAACCCGGAGGCGGAGGACTATATCGAAAACTTCAGCCTCTACAGCGACGGCATGATTTGGCTCGAAACCCCCGTTGTTGGAATTAATTCCCAGACTTGGACGGAGTTTACCCTTACCGTTCCCGCCAACGCCGAGAATTCTCAGGTGGGATTTACCATACCCACTTTCAGCCCCTATTCGGGGGAGATAGTCTACATTGACGATTTTTCAATAGTGCAGGCGGACGGAACGCTCATCGCCAACACGGGCGACTATAAGGCGAAAACAGCCTCGTCGGCGGAAACCGTTTCCACGGGCACGAATATCATTCTTACCGTTGTGCTGGTGGTGCTTATCCTTGCCATTGTTGCGGGCATCGGCGTTATCGTTTCCTCGGTAATTAAGAAATTTGCGTAAAAAAAATACTCCTCGGGAGATTTTCAAAATATGGAAATTGTTAAAAAAATCCTGACAAATAAATGGTTTATTTTGGTAATAAGCTGCCTTTGCGCGGCGTACACCGCAGTGCTTTGCTACTTTGCCTACGCCGTGTTTTTCTACGATATAAACTATGTTGACAAAACCAAATTCGCGGTGATTTACACGGTAATTTCGATACTGGCGGGGCTGCTGTTTTTCTACACGCGGCGTTCGTTCATAACCTGCATAATCAGCCTTGCCAACCTGCTGGCGTTTTTCCCAACGCTTTTGCTGGACTGGGGCAACTGGCCCCTGATAGTCCCTGCGGCGATTGTGACGCTGTTCAGCTTTTTCTGCTGCAAAATGAACGACACCATGAAAACCATTTTCGGCACGGCTTTCCTGCTTTTGTACGTTTTGGGAGGAATTGCCTTTTTCCTGATAATGAACGTGTTCCGCGTAACCACGGTGGATACCCTGCTTTCCTCGCCGGGGGGAATAATTTCCCCGTCGGAGAATTTCCGCTGCTACGTGCTGGACGTGCAGAATAAGTCCTCGGGAAAAGTCGCCATATACGTCGAGCCGAATAAACTTGACAAGGACTTGGATTTTATAGTCCTGCGCACCACCATAAAAAAGCTTGTCAAGCAAGCCATAAAGGAAAACCGCGACGACGCCCTGCGGTACGACGTACACTGGGAGGGCGACAAGCTGTTTATCAACGGGGAAGAGTACTTCGACGAAAACGACTATTTAGAGGAAAACACCGCCGGGGAAGTTTCCTACAAACTGACGGACGACGTGTGGAAACACACCTATTTCGAGTTTGACTATCCCATTATCGACCTTATCGACAGGATAACGAAAATCGTCTCCGAGAAACTGCTTGAGGCTCGGGAAAAGGACGAAAGCACGGAGATAGGCACGGAGATAGACGAAAGCGGCGACGGCACTGAAACAAGCGTAACAACAAGTGTTACCACAACGTCGGCAAAATTTTATGTACCGATTATGTGCGGTTAAATTACAAAAAATATAAATAAAAAAAGGGTTTCCTCCAAACAGGAAACCCTTTGATATTTGTAAAATTATTCCCCGTTATCCACGCTGAGGATTACCTCGCTGACAAGGTTGCCGGGGAGCTGCTCGTACCGAAGATGCTCTAAGGTAAAGCTGCCGTTGCCCCGGGTTATCTGCCGCAGCTGGGTGGTAAAGCTCTGCATTTCCCGCATGGGCACTTCCGCCTCGATAAGGGTAACACCTTTCTTTTTGCTGTCGGGGTTCATGCCGATAACCCTGCCCCGCCGCTTGTTAAGGTCGCCCATAATGTCGCCCGTATTCTCGTCGGGGGCGGTAACAACAAGCTTTCCTATCGGCTCGAGAATGGTCGGGTCGGCTTGCTTGAGCCCCTCTTTAAAGGCAATTCCCGCCGCCGTTTTGAACGCCATTTCCGAGCTGTCAACCGGGTGGTAAGAGCCGTCCACAAGAACAGCTTTCAGACCCGTTACGGGGCAGCCCGCCAGCACGCCTTTTTTCATGCAGTCCTGCAACCCCTTTTCAACCGCCGGGAAAAAGTTTTTCGGTACAGCACCGCCGAATACCTTTTCCTCGAAAACAAGGTCGTCGGAAAGACAAGGCTCAAACTCGATCCACACGTGACCGTACTGACCGTGTCCGCCGCTTTGTTTCTTGTGCTTGCCCTCCACTTTGACTTTTTTGCGTATGGTTTCGCGGTAGGCGATTTTCGGTTCTTTCAGAATAACCTCCGCGCCGAATTTTGTTTTCAGCTTGGCGACAGCCGCGTCAAGGTGCTGTTCGCCCAGACCCGCAATGACTTGCTCTTTGGTAAATTCGTCCAGACCGTAGGAAAGGGTTTTGTCCTCCTCGCAAAGCCGCTGAATGCCCGTGCTTATCTTGCTTTCGTCCCCTTGGGTCTTGGCGGACACCGCCATTTTGTAACAGGGTTTCGGGAATTCTATGGCGGGGAATTTTACCTTACGTTCCGCCTCGCAGATAGTGTCGGAGGTCGCCGCGCCGATTTTTACCGCGACAACGATGTCCCCAGCCCTTGCCTCGGAAACTTCGGTTTGTTTCTTTCCGCAGAGGTTGTACAGCTTGCCTATCTTTTCGGGGCTGTCGCTTGACGTGTTGACGTACTCGGTGTTGGCTTTGAGAACGCCGCTTATTACCTTTATAAAGGACATTTTTCCAACAAAGGGGTCTGCCACGGTCTTGAACACAAACGCCGCAAGGGGAGCTTTTTCGTCGTAGGCGATTTCAACGGGTTCGCCGCTCATATCCTCGGCGAGAGCGGGCTTGTTGTCGCAGGGGGCGGGGAGCAGCAGCTCGATTTCCTTGAGCAGCATATCAATTCCCGCCGTTGTTGTGGAGGCGCAGCACACCACGGGGGTGATAACGCCCGTATTCATGCCCTTGTGTATGCCGTGGACAAGCTCTTTTTGGGTAAAGGGTTCGCCCTCGAAAAATTTATCCATAAGCTCGTCGTCGGTTTCGGCTACAGCCTCGGAGAACGCCTCAACGAGACCGTCCATACGGTACTCCATTTTCTCGGAGATTTCCGCGGTGGGCATATCGGTTTCCACGGCGTTTCCTTTGGCGTCGTAGGTGTAGGCTTTCATTTCGATAAGGTTCACGAAAGAGACAACTTTTCTGTCCTTGATAACGGGTACCACGACGGGGCAGACGGTGGGTCCGAATTTGGTTTTAAGGTCGGTGAGCACGTTGTAGAAGTTGGCGTCGGGGTCGTCAACCTTTGTAACCACAAACATGGTAGGCTTGCCCAATTCGGCGGCAAGCTCGTAGGCTTTTTCCGTGCCGACTTTTACGCCTGATTTGGCGGACACGGCTATCATAACCGTACCCGCGGCGGTGATACCCTCGTGCATGCCCCCCGCGAAGTCGAAAAGCCCGGGAGTGTCCAGAATATTAACCTTTATATCGTTATAGGGGAATGAGGCGAGAGCCGCGTTTAATGAGGCTTTGCGCTTGACCTCTTCGGGGTCGTAGTCGCAGACGGTGTTGCCGTCGTCGGTTTTTCCGAGGCGGTCTGTCGCTCCCGCTTTAAAGAGGAGAGCCTCAGCCAAGGAGGTCTTGCCCGAGCCGGCGTGACCGGCTATCGCGATGTTTTTAACAGTTTCAGCGCCGTAGTTCATAGTAGATGCTCCTTTTTTAGAAATTTAGATAGTTAGAGGGTAGAGGATAGAGTTGAAAATTTGGGGATACGGGGGAATACTGTTACATAAGAGGATAAATTTTTTAAGGATAAACGGAAATCTATCTTCTATTTTCTATCCTCTATTCTCTATTTTAACTAAATATTATTTTTATTATAACGCATTTATGTATAAATTGCAACAGATACGGGACAAATTCAATAAAATACATTATAAAATGCCGATTTTTTTGTGCACTTACTACAAATAATTTTACAAAAAGTACCAATTGCAGCGCCCCGCAAAAGTGATAAAAAGGTTACAAAATAAAAAGCGGTTTGTAACCTTTTCGGGGCAAACAGGGCAAAATACCGCAAATACGCCAAAAAATCGGCTTTCAAAAGGGTAATTTTCATACTATTTGGACGAAACTCCCGCCTTGACTTTTTTGATAAAATGTTGTATAATTTTTAATGTGTCAGTTTATGCGAAATTTTACGCGGTGCTGAACGGCGCTTACTGTACAAACGGAAAAAATTGAAAGGAAACATAATATTTATGGATACCGACGGGCAAAGCGGGTTAATTATCGTTTTGGCGGCAGCCTTGGTTAAGGCGTTTTTCACGGTCTGCGAAACGGCTGTGACGGAAATCGGCGAGAAAAAACTGAAGAGCGGCGAAAAAACAAAGGGCGGAGCGGTTCTGGCGGAACTTCTCGAAAAGCCCGCGCGGCTTGTGACGACGTTCTCGGTGACGAGAATGCTGACGGCGGCGGTTATCGCTTACGGGGCGGCGTTTTCGTTCATTAAGCCGCTCGGTACGGTTTTGGGCGGACTTTTCGGCATAAGTAACAATTTTGCAAACGTGTTGGCGACGGTTATCGTGCTTTTGTGCACGGTGCTGCTGCTGACGGTGCTGTGCGACGGTCTGCCGAAAAAAATAGCCTCGGGGGGCAGCAGGCGGCTGGCGTGTTTCTGCGCGCCGTTTGTGAAGTGTCTGGTGGTAATTCTCACGCCGCTGACGGCTCTTTCCTCGGCGCTGATACGGGTTTTGTCGAAAATTTTCGTGCCCGGGAACGCGGACGAAAAGGACGTCGTCACCGAGGAGGAAATCCTGATGATGGTGGACGCGGGCAGCGAAACCGGCGTTGTGGAGCAGTCCCAGAGGGAAATGATTAACAACGTTTTCGACTTCGACGACAGACCCGTTTCCGAGATAATGACCCACCGCACCGACGTTACGGCGGTTAAGAACACGGCGAAAATTTCCGAGATAGTCAACGCCGCCATCGACAGCGGGTTCTCCCGTATTCCCGTTTACGAGGACAGCATAGACCGCATAATCGGCATGATATGCGTTAAGGACCTGCTGTGCTTTGTGGGTTCGGAGGCTGCCGAAAGCGCGGAGTCCGCAAGCTTTGTAAGAGACATAATCTACCTGCCCGAATCCGTGCCCTGCGGAGAGGCGTTCAAGCGGCTCACGGAGGGGAAAATGCAGATAGCGGCGGTGGTCGACGAATACGGCGGAACTGCCGGCATAGTCACCATGGAGGATATTGTGGAAACTATCGTGGGAAGTATTCAGGACGAATACGACGACGAGGAAGAGGATATTGTTAAAATATCGGAGGACACCTACACGGTGGCGGGTACAGCCGACCCGGAGAAAGTCTTTGAGGAACTGGGAATTCCCCTGCCCGAAAAGTCCGGGGAGGGCGGCGGCGAGAGCGGTTCGGACGCGCCTTTCGGCGGGTTCAACGACTTCGACGACTTCGACACAATGAGCGGCTTTATCGTGGAGCTGCTGGGGCGTATTCCCGAGGAGAACGAGAACCCCTCGGTGGAGTACGGAAACAGGGTTTTTACCGTGCTTGTCACGGAGGATAAATGTATATCAAAAATCAAAGTGACCTTTAAGGAAAAAAACACCAACACCAATACCAATGAAAAGGAGAACAACCGAAATGAAGAGAAAACTTAGCTTTGTCCTTGCCGTTCTTATGACCGCCTCTGTTATGGCGGGGTGTAAGAAAACGGAGGAAACCGCCGAGGGTATTCCCGACGTGGGAACGACTTCCGCGGTGTCGCTTACGCAGATGACGACGGAGGCGTCCACCACGGCTGAAACCACAACCACCGAAACAACGACAACTGCCGAGGAGGAGACTACCTCCGAGGAAACAACAACGGAAAGCGAGACGGAAGTCACAACCCTCGCCTCGGAAACAACAACAACCGCGGCGACCACAACGGCTACCGCTGCGACGGCGTCCGCTGCGGCTAAAAAAGAATGGAACGAAACCGAAATAAGCGAAACCCTTTACATAAAGACGTCGTGCTATTCGCGGACAAAGGCTGTGGTAGGCTCGGACGCAGTAAAGAAGTATTCGGCTGGCACAAGGATAGAAATCGTTGCGGCGACCGATACGGGGTACTATAAACTTGCGGACGGCACGTTTATTCACTCCGATTACGTTACCGACCAAGCTCCCTCGGCGACCACCACGGCGGCGACCACCGCAAAGCCCGTTACCACCACAACGGAGGACGACGGAATTATAATCGACGACAGCATTACCACCACCGCGAAACCGTCTACGGATACTTCCTCAAACGGCAGCTACCCCAAGAACTTTAAGGACAGATACCCCTATAAGCAGCTTTCCGCAAAGGAGCAGGAGCTTTACGGGAATATCGTCGAGGCGGCGTACAATTTCAGCAGCACCGCCGATTTGCCCCAAGGTCTTGACAGCGACAGCGTGGTAAAGGTTTACAGTATCATATTCGACAACGAACCCCAGCTCTTTTGGCTTTCAAGCACCGCGCCGACGGTTTTGGGCGGCTCGGTAACGATAAAATACGCTCACAGCAAAAAAGATGCTGAAACCTATCAGGCGGCAATAGACAAAAACAGAAAAGAAGTTATGAAAACCGTAAACGGCTATACAAGCGAAATAAGCAAAATCAAGGCGATTTTCGATTGGGTTGTGCACAATAACAGCACGGTTTCCCACGATGAGTTTGCCTCGCTTTACGGCACGGACGCAAACACTATTGTAAACGGCGTGGGCGGTTACGGTCACCTTATCTGCAACGGCTACACAAAGTCGTTCCTTTACCTCTGCGACTACGCGGGCATTGACGGCATGACCGTTTCGGGAACGAACGACAGCGGCGAATCCCACGCGTGGAACGTTGTTTATTGCAGCAACGGCTACTATATTGTTGATACCGACTGGGGCGACCCGTATAATACGTACAACGACCCTAAGTACACAAAATATCTGTATTTCCTTACAAACGACGAGATGACAAAGAATACTCACCTTAACGGCGGAACTAAGGTAACGTCGGCGAGAAAATTAAAGCTTTTCGACCCTCCCGTCTGCAACAAAACTTCATGCTATTACTTTAAGGCGTACAACAAGGAGTACAGCGATTTTGCGTCCGCAAAACAGGCTGTAATGGACGAAATAGCGGCGGCGGTGAAGGAAAAGAGATCCATTGTCCAAATAAGAGTGACGAGCCACGAGCTTTGGGAGCAGCTCCTTGAAACGGATTTAGCCAAGGAATTCCAGAAATACGCCAAGAGCCAAAGCGGCAAGGTTTCCAAAATCGCAAGACAGCGTACCGGTACCGAGGACGCTCTTGTGGTTCAGTATGACATAATATATCAATAAATTTCAAGCAGGGGTAGGTCGGGGTATGATTTATCCCTGCTGTTTAAACAAGGGGCGGGAAATCTTCTTGCCTCTTGCCTCTTAAATTCTTAAACCCTTATATGGAGGTCTGTTTTTATGAAAAGAAAATTTTTAAGTTTGCTGGCGTTGGTACTGGCGCTGTCAATGACGGCGGCGGGCTGCTCCAGCGATACGAATTCGGGCGAGGCTGACGGTTCGGACACCGGGTCGTTTAAGGTTATAGGCGAGGACGAAACGGAAAGCGGCGCGGACAGCACGGACGGCAGCGGGGACGTTACAACAACGTTCGCCGAGATTGAGCCGGGAGAAGTCATCACCGACGCGGACGGCAGCGCGGTTACGGGCATTGACGGAGGCACTCTTACCGCCCCCGCCCAAACAGAGCCTGCCGACACCAAAACCCTCAGCGAGGAGGAGATACTGGCGGCTATGACCAGCCAAAGCACCACCCCCAACCTGACCATCACAAGAACCGATACCGAGAGGTACGGCTACTCAACCCTTAACGCCGAGGAGAAAAAGCTCTATGACGATATTGTGGACGGCATCGAGAACCTGCGGTATAAAATTGCCGCCGACGACGCTTACTCCATAGAGACGTGGACGAAAGTATACGGCATGGTGTACAACCAAGAGCCGCGGCTTTTCTACATGGGACCCAAGGTAAAAGTGGGCAAGCTGTTCTACACAACGAAAAGCTCCGACGTTATAAATCAGATGCAGAAAGACATCGACGCCACCGCGGACAAGCTGGTGCAAGAGGCTGCGGGCAAGTCCTCCACATTTGAAAAGCTCAAGGTTTTCCACGACTATCTTGTTCTTAACTCAACCTTTCAGTACTCCGAAACCAATCAGGACTACAACACAAGCATTTACAACGCTTTCGGCAGCGGCGAGGCGCAGGGCAATATACAGTGCAACGGCTACGCCAAATCAATGCAGTACCTCTGCGACAAGGCGGGCATTGTCAGCATGGTTGTAACAGGCGAAAACGACAAGGGCGAATCCCACGCGTGGAACGTTGTGGACGTCGACGGCAAGTGGTACAACCTCGACTGCACATGGGACGACCCCCGTATCGACCCGCCCCTTTACAATAATATACGGTACGCCAACTTCCTCGTTCCCGACAAGTGGATACACAATATAAGCCACTTCCACGTAAACGAGCACAAGCTCTCGAGCGGAAAGTACATAAAGTACTTCGACCCGCCCGCCTGTGTGGATACGGATCAGAACTATTTTATAAAGAACGGTCTTGTGTACAGCGACTTCGATTCGGCGGAAAAGGCTCTTAAAGCCGAGATAAAGAAAGCCGCCGAAAACAAGGCGTGCGCCGCCCATGTAATGGTAAGCTCAAAGGATATTTACGACAAGCTTATCGCGAAGGGCAAGGAGTATCAGACCTACGCGAGAGAATTCTCGGGGGTAAGAGGAATAAACTATACCGCCAGCTGCGAGGCGATGCTGCTGGTTGAGTACGACGTGCTCTACAATTGATTTCGGATATGATGAGTACTGAAAAAAATAAAACGTACGCAAGAATAATTTCCGCCGTACTTTGCGCAGCCGCCGCTTTAACGCTGGGCGGCTGCCGCGAGATTTCGGAAGAGCCTGTGGAAAGCCCCGCGTCAAGCACGGTTATTTCCCCGGAAAACACGGAGGGAGAATTCGTCTCCCCGGTGTACGAGCTGCTGTCGGAGGAGGAAAAGGAGCTTTACGACAGGATATATTCCGCGGTGGAAAATTTTGAGGAATCCGTCGCCTTTGACGAGCCTGTGCCGAGAGACGTGCTGAATAAAATATACCGCCTGGTGTACGCCCAAGAGAGAAACTTTTTTTGGCTGAGCAACGTTTTCTACGCCCCCGAAAAGGAGATAAGCGTGTATAAATTAAGCTATCTCTTCACAAGGGACGCGTCAAACGCCATGCGGGCGGAGCTTGACCTTGCGGCGGAGGAAATACTTAGCGTCCTGCCCGAGGACGCGTCGGCGTTTGACAAGCTGGCGCATTTCCACGATACGATAGTGAGGGGCTGCAAATTTTCCCAGACGGCGGTAAACAGCAAGTCAGCCTACGGCGTTCTTGTGGACGGCTTGGGTCAGTGCGAGGGGTACGCGGCGGCAATGTCGTTTCTGTGCGGCAAGGCGGGCATACCAAATTATATGGTGACGGGTACCGACGAGGACGGCGCTACCCACGCTTGGAATAAGGTGCTGCTGTACGGCGAGTGGTACAATATCGACTGCACTTGGGACGACCCGATTTTAAACAAGGGTTCGGAGGATTTCGTCCGACACGACTACATGCTTGTCACCGATGAGGAAATAGAGGGCGTAACCCATTTTACCGACGACAGGTACAGCGGCGTACCGCCCTGCACATCGTCGGAGGGGAATTATTTTTACCAAAAGGGAATTGTGTACGCCACGGCGGCGGAGGCGGTTTCCGCAATGAAAGAGCAGGTCAGGACGACGGGTCTGGCGGGAAAGCGGGAAGTGGAGCTGAGAATGTCCGACGAGAACGAGTATTTTGCCGCGCTGGCGAGGCTTATCGACAACGGCGAAATGAAATCCATTATCGAGGACATAAACGGCGAATACGGAACGAGGATACGTTCCGCCTACAGGCACAACAACGACAGGCTGCATATAATACATCTGTCCCTTATTTATGAGAGTGACAAGCAGGAATAATATGTCTGTAGGGCGGGGGCTCTGCTCCCGCCTGTCGCGAATACGTTAATTTAAGCGGGAGCAAGCCCCCGCCCTACAAATTTTTGACAAGGAGTGTCTTATGAAAAGGTTTAAAAAAGGTCTTTTCCGGCTGGGAGCAGCCGCGCTGGCAGCGGTTATGCTGTCCTCCTGCGATACCCATTCCGCGGAATGGGAGGACACCCTCCCCTCGCCTGTCACAACGTCAGCCGCGCCGGCGGTAAACTATATCACCGAGGAAACCACCACCACGGAGGAAATAACCCTCCCCACAAGGGAGAGCACCTCCCGGACGGCGGCTACTTCCCCCACCCCCGAGCTTGCCACCACAACCAACCCGCCTACAGACCCCATAGACGGCACAACGGCGGTTTCCACAATCCCGGGAATACCGAGAGTGCCTATCTCGGAGTTTACCTCCACCACCCCCGCGGCGAGTACTTCGAGCACGCCCCTGTGGGACACCGAGCCGTCCTCTTCTTACAGCGGTTTGGACAGCTCGGACAGTACGTTTACTTTCCCCGCCGTTACCGAGGAAACCCTTATTCAAACCGCCGCTCTGCTCCCCGAGGTAACCGACCCCTTTGCGGCGTATACCGCAAGGGAGGAGATAATCCGCCCCTACAGCTACAGAGTGATGACGGACGAAAAATATATCTACATTTACGACACCCTTGTCACCGCCATTGACAAGCGCAGAACCAACATCAATTTTTCCGGCGTTATGGCGATTACCATAGACGACTACCTCGCCGTTTATCAGCAGCTTTACAACGACGAGATGAATATGTTTTTCCTCGACCCGAAGTTTCAGTACGCCGAAAACGTCTCCACAAAAACCCTTACCGCCGCGGTGATGTCCTATAAGCACAGCAGCGAAACCATAGACAGCATGGAGGCGGAAATCGAAACCGAGGTAAACAGGGTGCTTAGCGGTATTACCCCGGAAATGTCTCAGTATGATATTGTAAAATATTTCCATGATTATATATGCGAGAACATCGTTTACGACAACGAGGCGGACAATTGCAGCAACATCTACGGCGCGTTCGTGGGCAAAAGAGCCTTGTGCCAGGGCATGGCAAAGGCGTTTTCCTACCTGTGCTCGAAAGTCGGGATTGAAACCCTGACAATTACAGGCATGTCCGACGGGCTGCCCCATATGTGGAATATGGTAAAGCTGGGCGGCGAGTGGTATCATATCGACCCTACCTATGACAACGCCGACAATGCCAATTACGGCAGATATGTGCGGTACGACTATTTCTGCGTCGACAGCGAAACCATAAGGGCAAAGCGTACTATCGACGGGACGGATTACGAATACCCCGAGGCGACGGCGACAAGGTGCAACTACTATGTGAAAAACGGTCTTGTGGGTACGGATTTGGATTCGGTAAAGAAAATTCTCACCGAGCAGGTGGTGAAGTCCGCCGAGGGAAAAAAGGTTACGGCGCAGGTAAAGTGCGCGGACAAAGCGGTGTACGACGAGGCTATGGACAAACTTTTCGGGGCTGCCGAAAAGCAGGCTATCGGCGTTATGGAGGACGCTCTTACCATGTCGGAAAACAAATTCCGCACGAATAATATTTCCTTTGCCTACGACGACGTGACGTTTACGATAACGCTTTATCTGGACTATACGGACTGATTTTAAACAGCGTTTTTTCGGGGACGGCTTTTCCGCCCCCGTGCAAGGATTACGGAATATCCCCCAAAAGGTGGTGGAAGTTTGAAAAACAGGGAATTTCGCCGTACGCCGTCAAAGCGCGCGCTTGCGGCGTTTTTGGCAGTTATGACGTTTATGCCCGCAATGAGCGGCTGCCGCGGAAAAGAGCCGGCAGCCGGCGATATTCATGTTTATTCAAACGGCACTTCCGCTGTCGTTTGGGAACAGAACGTCAGCGTCAGCGAAAACGGCGCGGATTTTTACGTCCCCGAGGGAATGAGTACTGATCACTACAAAACCACCGCGCTGAACGACGAGGAAAGGGAGCTTTACGACAAAGTCCTGCGGGATTTGGGCGGCATGAAAGAAAGAGTAACCCTCGAGGTGGACTCGGACATACTTCAGAAAGTCCTTGAAATCATCAGGTTTGAGCAGCTCGCCTATTTTCATGTTGCTGACCGCTATATCGACTTCAATAAGCAGACCCAGCTTTTCGAGGTGGTGTACAAATACCGCTTTACCGCCGACGAGATAAGCAGTATGAACATCGCCTCCGAGCGGGCGGCGCGGGAAATTATGGATATGATAACTCCCGATATGGACGATTACGACAAGATTAAGCTTTTCCACGATTATCTTGTTCTGAACTGCGAAAACGACACGGAAAGCCCCTACAGCGATACGATATACGGCGCGCTTGTGCAGAAAAAAGCCTTGTGCGAGGGGTACTCGAAAGCCTTTTCCTACCTGTGCAATCTGGCGGGCATCGAGAACACGATAGTTACGGGCATAACAACCGTCCCCCATATGTGGAACATGGTCAAGCTGGGGGGAAACTGGTATCACGTTGACGTAACCTGGGACAACCCCGACGACGCCCTGCACGAGGAGTACCCCGACGTTATACTTTATCAGTACTTTATGGTAACGGATTCGGTTATCGAAAACAACCGCATCATAGCGCAGTACGCCGCCGAGCCGCCCAAAGCCAACGGCAGGAACGAGAATTATTTCGTCCGGGAGGGGACGGATATAAGCAGCGAGGAGGAATTTTTCACCGTTTCGGAGAACGCGGTGTTAAACGCGGTGAGAAATCACGAACGGAGCGCAATGGTAAAATTTGCCTCCAGCGATATGTACATCTCGGTAACGTCGCGGCTGATGAAAGAACCCTCCGCGTTTGAAACTCTGCGGCTGCGGGCGCAGTCCGAGTGCGGGGTGAGGATAAAGCTGAACTGGACGAACTATTACGAGCAGTACAGGATTTTGACGTACATTATCGAATACGAGTAGAGGTTTTAAGGCTGCGATTGTTTTTGACAGATGTTGGCGCGTTCGGTTTTTGCGGTTTGTTTGCGTATTGCATAGATACGGCAACCGTAGGGCGGGGGCTTGCTCCCGCCTTTCCCGTATTGAATAAAATTTTGTAGGGGACGGGTTTCCCGTCCCGCGGTTATGCGCCAACGGGCGGGGAAACCCCGCCCCTACAAAAGGCGTTATTTTACAGGGGCAAATCTCTAACCTCTTGCCTCTAACCTCTATCTTCTAATTGTGTTAATTTTGTAAAAATAAGATGATATTTTGAAAAACAAGTTGCAAACCGCGTAATATTGCGGTATACTGTTAAGAGGGTGAGCGGAAACGGAAACGGTCTGTGAGTGGGAAAAAGAATATTCGGGGTCGGGTCTGCCAACCGCCGCCGCCGATGAGGAACTGAATATATTGTGGAAAAACAGCAAGGACGGCTCGGAAATTTTCGGCGAAAAGGCGGACTTTATCCTCGAGGACGGCGCGCCCCGTACGGGTCTGCTTACAAGAAAACTGGGCGGCGCGGTCTGTACCTTTAACGTCATGAAACGTACCGAGGCGGGCAGGCTCTTTTACATTATCGAGCTTGTGAACTTGCGGAATGGAGGCGGCGTTTCGGCGGAAACGGTAAGAGATTACGTCCTGCATATCTGCGCGGAGGTGAAAACCGCCGTAAGGGAAATATCTTCCGTTACGGACAGGCTCTTCGGAGAAATTTCCTCGGGTAAACCCGACAGGCGCAAAGCCGCCAAATGCCTCGACAGAATATGCGAAAACGCCGCCGCGCTGGAGCGGGATATGGATTACCCCGAAAAGCTGTGCTCCGCGGAGGAAAACAGCGGGGAGGATATTATAATCCTCGACAGGGAAATGGCGGCGGTAAGCGCGGGCGCAAAGGCTCTGCTGAACGGCGTCGGCGTAAGAATAAGCGAGGATTACGACAGGGAAATATTTTTCCGCATGAACGCGGATATGTTTGAAACGGCGGTTTCCTCCATAGCCGCGGAGTGCTGCCGCGGGAAACGCTTTCCCGAAAGAATAATTTTTTCCGCAAGGCGTTCCGAAAGGAACAGAGCCGAGATAGCGGTTATGTCGCTGGATACGGGCGCAAGCCCCGGCAGACCCGTCCCGGAGAGAATGTTCGGCAGAAAGCTTTTCGCGGAATACGTCCGGGGCGTTTTGGAATTCAAAAACGGCGTACGTTTCAAGCGGGAAAAGCTGCGGGGCGGTTACGCGTGCAGAATGAATATAGAAACTCTTCCGAGGGGCGTTTCGGTTTACGCGGCAAAGCCCGTGGACGGCTCGGGACGTCAGAAAGGAATAGCGGAAAAGCTGGAGTTTTTCTTTGGGTATATTCCCGCGTCCGAAAGGCGGCGTTATACGTCCGAAAGCGGGTATGATAAAAACAGCGGCGAACCCGAGAGGGTACGCAATATTTACAGAGAGGATATTGAAAATGAAAAAACAAAGACTTAAAAAAATCATAAGCGGAATTATAGCGGCGGCGTGCATTATGACTGCCGCGGCGGGCTGTTCACAAAACGTCGGCGAGGAGACGACCACGGCGCAGGCTGAGGGAACGACCGTCCCCGCAGAAAGCGAGGAAGACCCGTTTGCCACCACCACCATCGCGGCGGGGGACGATTACGCCATAAACAAGCTTACCAACAAAACCGAGGGAGACGAATTCCCCGGGGGATATAAGCTGGTTGACTACAGCGAAGAGGGTCAGGGAAAGTATTTCGTCAACGGCAAGTCTCAGGTAATAATCAGAGCGGGAAATTACGCCGAAAGTTTCCCCGATTTGGCGACTTGGGCGGAAAGCACCAGCGCGGGCATAGTCATAAGCAACATCACAAACAAGGCGGCGGACACTGATTTCGGCGACCCTGTGGAGTCCACCATATGCGGCTTTGACGCCATATACTACGACTATGAGATGATATACTATGAATTTGTTGAGAACCCCGACGACCCGGACGGCGAAAAGATAAAGTCCGAGTACGCCCGCTCGGTGGGACGCAACTATTATTTCTATTCGGAGCAGGACGTTTACGCTGTGATGTTCGATACCGCCAAAGCGGACTGGGAGGAGCAGCTTAAGTGCTACAACGAGTTTATCGCGGATTTGCAGGTTACAAAAACGAATTACTAATAAATTAATTAATAATTAATAATTTTTGTACGGGTTATCTGTACCTCTGTAGGGGACGGGTTTCCCGTCCCGCAGGCTATGACAAACGGGACGGGAAACCCGTCCCCTACAAATTTTTGTCAGTTTTTCCCTTTGCCCGCGGGCTTGACGTTTTCGCTGTTGTCAATGGGCTGTTCAAGCTCGATTTTGCCGTTGTCCTCTTCAAAACGTTTGATGCTGTTTCTCACAAGCACGAGAATGTGGCTGTTTATCGAACGCCCCTCATAGTCGGCGACATAGGCTATTTTTTGCAGCATTTCCTCCTCAATACGTATAGATACGCTTTTTACCGCCATAAATTTATCTCCTTTTTTGGATATATTGTATATTTATTTTACACATATTTTATGGTATAATGTTATTTATGGAGATACGGCGTATCTAAAAAATTAAAAATTTTGAAAGGAATTGATATTATGAGTATTAAAAAATTTTTTGCGGCAATAATTGCCGCAGCGGCTGCCACTGCGGCGGTAAGCGTACCCGCGTTTGCGGAGGATTTCGACGACGAGCTTGAGGCGGCGGAGGAAGTCTCTGTTTACGACGA
Organism: Ruminococcus sp.; assembly: GCA_023665505.1. GTDB lineage: Bacteria > Bacillota > Clostridia > Oscillospirales > Ruminococcaceae > RGIG8773. The sequence goes on along the minus strand of JAMPDU010000047.1, from coordinate 1,913 downwards.
AATACGGCGGGGCGAGGGGTACTACGAGTGCCATATAGTCTATCACGGCGGCGCGCCCGAGATTTACGACGAGGACGGCTATATTTACGCAACTTTCGACAAGATAGGCGGCAATCTTCGGGAGGGCGAGACAAAGGAGTCCGTGAAAAAAGACGCGGAGGAACAGGTGAGAGAGCAGTTCGTCTCCATGGGCGTTGACCCCGGCGATTACGGCTTTGAGGTGTACGTTTACTTTTTTGACGATTATGATTACACCCCCGAGGAGTTTTTGAATTTTATTCCCGAGGATATTGCAAGGCGGGAACAGGAGCGGATTTACGGTTCCGCGGCGGCGGGGGAGGAAGTCCCCAACCCCGTTACGGGGGGAGGTTTCCCGTATCTTTCCTGCGGGGCGGCAATAGCGGCGGTTTTGGCTCTCGACGGCGTGAAGAGAAAATAGTACCCCAAAAATTGCAAAAAACATTGGTCGATTGTTTACTAACGAGGTGATTTTTATGAAAAAAATATTGGCTTTGCTGACTGCTGTACTCTGTACCCTCGGTATGACGGCGTGCGGAAAAGAGGAGGAAATCCCCGTGGACGAAAGGGGGAGAATTGTGCTTACCCTCGCCCGCCCCGCCGAGTACGCCGGCGATTTTTTCGGTACTGCCGACAGGCTTGTGGCGGGGTTCAACAATTCAAGCAATGAGTATTGTATTCGGGAACAGCTGTACGAAACAAGCGATAATCTGTCCGTGGACATCTACGCGGGGAAACCCATAGATTTGCTTTACCTCGGCGAATGGATAGACCCCTCTCCCCTGTACGGCAAGGAGCTGCTCTGCGACCTGTACGGCTTTATCGACAGCGATACGGACGTTTCCCGAAACGATTATGTTGTATCCGTACTCACCGCGCTGGAAATAAACGGAAAGCTGTACCAAATGCCCTATGATTTTTCGGTGGAATCCGCGGTAATCAAAGACAAGTTTTGGGACGGCTCTGAGGATATGACTTTTGACCGTATAATAGAGCTTGCGGAGAAAAACGGCTGTAAAGTCCCCTTTGATTTTTCGCTTGAATCCTACAGCTTTATACCGTATATAACCTCCCAATACGTGGATTACGCAAAGGGCGAGTGCAGCTTTAACGACGGCAGGTTTGAGGAATTTCTCGGATTTATACGGAAGTACGTAAATATTCTCGCCGATATGGACAGGGAGGAAATTTACCGAATGTTCACAGACGACGAAATGCTGCTTATGGACTGCGGCTTTTCGGGCTTTGACCAGATTGATTATCTGGAAAGCGACGTGGGGGATAAGGTGCGGTTTGCGGGCTTGCCCTCGGAAACGCCGGGTTACCACATTGCTGTTCCGGAAACGGCGTTCGCGGTGTTTTCACAATCAAAAAATCAGGCGGGGGCGTTTGAGTTTATTAAGTACTGTACTTCCTACGGGGCGTACATAGACGAAAACGGCACAGTACCGGGCGGGTATTGCCTGCCGATAAACAAAGCGGCGCTGGAGAAGTGCGGCGAAAAGGATGCGGAGCTGAATTCCTACAACCTTGACGAGGGAAAAAAGAAACAGAACAACGAGGAAATAATGCGGCTGATAAACTCCGTGAAAGGCGCGGGTTCGCGTTCGGGGGACGTTGCCGCCGCCGTGCTTTCCGAGGAATTGCAGCTGTTTTTCAAGGGGGACAAGTCCGCCGCCGAGGTCTGCGAGGTTATTCAGAACAGGCTGACAAATTATTTCAACGAGCAAAGATAGGTTTAATACTAATCCCTTATTGAATTATGTGCAATCTCTCGCCGCAAAACCACATATATCAAAGCTTGTTGCGGCGATTTCTTGCTCATAATTCTAATAAGGGATTAGGGCGTGTTGACACTACCGCTCAACGCCCGTCTTACAGGCATATTTTCCGTC
>JAMPDU010000046.1 GCA_023665505.1 Ruminococcus sp. | reverse complement strand
GATTTAGCAAAAAATCTTATTGACAAAATTCCCGAAAGCAAGCTGTTTTATGTTATATCATATTTGCAGGGCGCGGCTGTTCCCGATGAAACGCCCAACGCTGAAACATTAGCGGCGTTCGCGGAGCTTGACAACGGCGGCGGTTTCGGTTTCAGCGGAACAACCGAGCAGCTTTTTAAAGAGATTTTGGAGGATTGACTATGCTTGACGTAAGATATTCCTCCAAATTCAAAAAGGACTTGAAAAACTGCTCAAAACGGCGGTACAAATTAGATTTGTTGCAGCAGGTCGTTGACATATTGAGAATACCCGATATTCTGCCGCAAAAAAATTCAGACCATAATTTAAGCGGTAATTATGCGGGGTACAGAGAATGTCATATCGCGCCTGACTGGCTGCTGATTTACCGATATGACGGTAACGAGCTGTTGCTGTACCGTACTGGAACACACGCCGATTTATTTAATATGTGAGCAGAGGCGTACGCTACCGCTTATTAAAGAAAAATATAACCAATAACCGCTGAATTTTCGGCGGTTATTTTTATGCCCGAAAGCAAAACGAGGTGATTTGTTTGGATATAAAAGTCAAGGCAAACAGGGTGTACATACCGTATTTCAACAAGCCGCAGTTCACGCAGATATATTACGGCGGGAGCAGCAGCGGGAAGTCTTACTTTTTAGCCTCAAAGGTCGTGTTGGACAATCTGAACGGCGTTAATTGGCTTGTTTGCCGCAATGTTGCCGCAACCATCGGAATGTCGGTATTTAACGAAATCACGAAAGCCATGAGGAAACCGTTACCAACAGAGAGGGTGAAAGCTCCAAAAACGAAAAAATAACGGGGTATAAGCTTGAAATGCTGCTGCAGCACCAAATTACAACAGGCGCGTCCGTTAATTTGAAAAGCCTTTACGCAAACGGCAAATATGTTGTGCGAAAAGGTCGGCACACTTGCAGCGGAACGGATTTTATTACCGAAATTGAGGTGATTTAATGGAAGTTATGACGGGTAATAATATGGAGCAAAAATTACTGCATTTGCACACGGCTTTTATCGGAAAAATAACAAAGCTGAGCAAGGATTGCGGTACGGCTTGCGTTCAGCCGCTCGACCTGTTGAAACCGCTGGGTAAGCAGCCGAAAAGACAGGCTGTGCTGTCGGATATTCCCGTTTTGGAGCATTGCCGATACCGTCTTGCAGAAGAAAAGCGGCAATGCCTTGTAAACGGCAACAATGGGTGTTCCTGCGAAGTCTCAACGTCTGTGAACACAACCGTTAATGTAAATACCGAAACGGGAAACGGCGCGGGGACAGGCAGCGGAACAGGTAAGGGTACGGTTAATTGCTCCTGCCGGGAAGAAACGCGGACGCATTTGAAAAAAGAGCCTATTGAGGTTGGAGACATTTGCTTATGCGTCTGCTGTGAAAGGGACAATACAGAAACCCGAAACGGCAAAGAGGCTGTGCCGAATTTGGGACATCACAACATAAAGGACGCTGTTGTTGTGGGTATAATTAAAAGCGTTAAGGGGGGTGAAGAAATGTAAAGACAATTTATTTTATACCGCTGAATAAGGAGGTACAGATAATGCAGTAAGGAGGTAATCAATATGTTAGATGTTACGGTTTTATTAAACAGGCGAAACGGCACGGCATCTGACAAACCTAATGACAGTTTGGATATTCCAAAATCGCTTATTGAAACAATTGAAAAATTGCAGAGTATGGCGCATACTCACGACCCATTGACGAATATGAAAATTTTAACCATTTACAAACAATCAAAAGAGCAAAATATTCGCTCTTGAAATTTTTAGGAGGATTTTATTATGGCTAATCAAAACTTTACATTGCTTGACGAAAACGGATTGCTTTTTTTGCTCCAGCTGCTCGCTGCGGACATTAAGGCAGCTACTCCCGACCTTACAAATTACATTCAGACAGACGACAGCAGACTGAGCGACGCGCGTACCCCGAAATCTCACACAAGCGTCACAACCGAATACGGCGGCGGCACGGCAGCCAATTACGGACACGTTAAGCTTTCCGACGCATATGCAACAAACGAGGGCACTGCGGCGGACAGCATTGCGGCCTCTCAAAAGGCTGTTTATGATGTGTTCAATTCTATTCCCGACCTTGACAGCGTTATTACAAGCGAATCGACGGCGGTTTCGGCGGCAAGCTCTAAGGCTGTTTACGACTATGTAAAGAGTGCGCTTGCGGACATCTCAAGCTTTTCCGCACGTATTGTTGAAACGCTGCCCGAAACGGGTTCAACAAGCATTATGTATCTCATTGCCAAAGACCCTACCGGCGAAACAGGCAACGTTTATGACGAATATCTCTACATTGACGATAAGTTTGAGCTTGTCGGCACGACTGCTATGGACTTGTCGGACTATGTTCTTGCAAGCGAACTGCACGCGCTGACAAATTCAGAAATATCCACTATATATGCAAACGCAAAAGCGGCTGTAACAGGATAAATACAAATTTAACACACGGCGAGGGCGCGTATTAATTTACGCGTCCTTGTTTGTGATAAACGAGGTGCTTTTATGAATTATATAGACGAAAAAGGGCTGTTGGGTATTCTTAAACTTATTCTGCACGATATATCGGGGAAAGCCGATAAAAGCTTAATATCCAACGTGCTTACGGGTGAAATAACAACAAGCCTGAATACATCTTATACACGCACAATTAAGGACATAAGCGAATATGATTTTCTGTTCGTTAAGATAAAAAAGGATTTTTCGGAAGTTTCAAAATCATATACAGCAAAGAATGAAAACGGAAACAATGAAACCGTAAATTTTACGGGAACTATTGCAACAAGCACAGATATAATATATCCTGCAAAGGATATGGGAAAGCTGATACAGTCGGCGACGTTTTTCGGAATAAAGTATGGTTTTCCAAGCAGCGGCAAGTTCTATCTAAGCAATGACGGCACAAGCGCGGGAATACTTACATATGAAGTTTACGGCGTTAAACTCGGAGGGCAAAAATGAAGAATTTAATGCTTGACGAAAACGGCGATATTGTTATAAAAAACAATGATATTGCTATGATTGAGGGCGACGGGCTTTTGCTGCAAACAATAAAAACCATTCTCTTGACAAATAAAGGAGAATGGTTTTTAAATTTGAACGAGGGAATAAACCGCAAAAACATAATCAAAAAAAATCCCGAAAAGGACCTTGTCCGCAATGAGGTTTTGTCGGGACTTATTCAGGTCGACAGTTCGCTTTATCTGACTGATTTTGATTATGAAATCGACAAGCGAAAAATGCTTATCAGTTTTACGGCAAAGAAAATGGACGGCACGGTAATAAGCGATGTATTCAGTTACGCATAAGGGAGGCGCGGCGTATGATAACGGAATTGGGATTTGAACGTCCTACCTATGACAATATTTTGCAGGCGCAGATACAACGCTGTAAGCAGCAGTTCGGTGAAGATATAGACACGTCGGAAACATCGGTGCTGGGAAAATTTATACGAATAATAGTGTATGACCTGGCACAGGCGTATGAGGACTTGGAAAATACCTATTATGCGCGTTTCCCAAATACGTCAAGCGGAATAAACCTTGACCGCCTTTGCCCATATGCGGGCATAACGAGAAATCCCGCCACGGCGGCTATGCGAAGGGTTGAGGTGACAGGAGCGGCAAACGCGCTTATAAAAATGGGATTTTTGTTTTCCGCCGATACTACCGAAACGGAAATAACATACTACACCGTCAGCAACTTAACGCTTGACAGCGAGGGTAGGGGAAAGGTCGATGTTATTTGTACCGAATTAGGTACAATCGGCAACGTTGAATTGGGAACGATAACCAAAATCACCAATCCCTCGGTTGACGTTGACAGCGTGAAAGATATTGAAGTAATTGCTGTAGGTGAAGCGGCTGAAAGCGATTACAAGCTAAGAAAAAGGTGGTTGCAAGCAATAGGCGGCGGAGGGAGCGGCACAGCGGCTTCTATCCGTTCGGAAATTTACAGAATACAGAACGTGGAAAGCGTTACGGTAATCGAAAATGACAGCGACTATGCGGACGCGCAGGGCAGACCGCCTCACAGCTTTGAGGCGTATGTTTTTGCGCCTCTTGTGGGCGACGCCGAAATTGCAAAAGCCATTTTCAGAAAAAAGCCTATAGGAATAAAGTCCTACGGAAATATATCAGCTGATTTTTTGGACGGTTACGACATTGAGCAAACGGTAAATTTTACCCGTTCAACAGAGGTCGAAATCCGTGTAAACATTGAAATACGGGTAAATAACGATTTCGAGGGCGTTGTCGGAAAAGAAAAAATCGCCGAAAGAATATCAGACTATGTTATGAGCTTAGGCAACGGCGAGGACGTTTACCGTACAAAATTCTACAGCTTTGTACATAGTGCCGCGGGAGTGGTGGAAGTGCCGTCAATTACAATTTCAACCGACGGCGGCAGTACATATGCGGAAAAGAATGTTATGTGCGAGCCGTGGGAGTTGCCGAGGCTTATTCCCGATAACGTGAATGTGAGAGTGATAACGTGAGCGAATTTACAGATATGGAATATGTAAAGAGACTTCCCGACGCATACGGCAAAAGACCCGAAAGCAATAACAGCAAACTCCTGCGGATAAGCGAGACAGCCGTAAAGGCTTTATATGCCGATATATACGAAACGGTCAGTATGCTTGATTTGGATAACGCTTTCGGAAAAATACTTGACGACTACGGCGAAATGCTCGGTCTTTACCGAGGCACTCTTAACGACAGGCAGTACAGAGCGGTCATAAAGGCTAATATTGCCGCAAATATCAGCAAAAGCGACTATATGAGCGTTATGTACGGACTTGATTACATTTTCGGGAAAGGCAATATGCAAATAAGCGAGGTCGTGGACAGTATTGCAACCGTGCGCCTGAAAGATATGCCCTATGAGAATTTGCTTGAAACGGGACTTAATGCAGACCAAATCAAGGAACTTACCAAAAAACTGATTGCGGTCGGCGTGCAGATTGAGGCAAGTTATTTTTGGGGTACGTTTGAATTTGGAAGTATTCCCGAAGAATACGACGAGTGCAAAGGCTGGGGAAATATTGAACAGACAATAGGCGGATATTTCGGTACGGTCGTGTCGGGCGTTACGGACGTAAGAACGAGAAAACCCCGAATATATGTTGAGCCGCCCAACACAAGGATAACATATAATAAACCCGCAAAAATCACACTGTCAAGCAGTACATACAATGCGCGGATTTATTATACAACGGACGGAACAGACCCTACGGAGCAGTCCGCGCTTTTTACCGAGCCGTTTCTGCTGTATTCAAATGATTACAAGGGCACTGCCAAAACAGTTAAAGCGATAGCCTACAGCGATAAACTGCCGCCGTCGATAGTCAGCGAGTACGTTATCACTTGGAAACCCGCTCTTGTGGGAACGTTTGAATTTTCGTCAACAAAGCCCGAATACGACGTAAATAAAGGCTTTGGAAACATTGAACAGTCCATCGGCGGATATGTCGGTGATGTTATAGATAATTTTTAACAGGAGGAATTTTTTATGGTAATTGAGTACGCAAACAAGCCTATTGATTGGGATAACGAGGGTATAACCCCTCCGCAGGATTTGATTGAAAAGGGTTTTCAGCCGGGATATAAGCCCCCTGCCGAATATTTTAACGCAATTTTGCACAGTACCTCCGAGGCGATAAAGGAGTTACAGGAAAAAACTGTTGAAATTGCAGGCTCGGCAGGCGGTGACGATAAAAGCGCGGGTAAAAAGGTTGAGGGAGAAACTTTTACAATTGACGGAACGGAAGTGGTTGCCAAAGCAGGGGCGGAGATTTTTAACAATTATAGCAGCAATATTGCTATAGGAAATTACTCTACAGCAATGGGTATCAGTACAAAAGCAAAAGGATTTGCTGCCGTTGCAATGGGCGGTCAAGCAACAGCAAATGGTTCATATTCGTTTGCTGTAGGGGATAGGGCTAATGCAAATAATAAGTATTCTATAGCGTTAGGGCAATTGGCAGCCGCTAAAAACACGGGTGCAATAGCAATAGGAGACCAAATAACTGCTAATGGAATGTATTCTTTAGCAATGGGTAATTTTTCAACTACAAATGGTGACAACTCCGTTGCTATAGGATATGGTTTAGTTACAAATAAAATGAATTGTGCAATAGGAAAATACAATAAAACTCCGACAGGGTTATCAAGTGCGGATGAAACAACAGGCGATTTATTCATAATTGGTAATGGCTGTAACGATTCAACATTACGCGCAAACGCTTTTAGAGTTACAGCGGCAGGCGCGGTAATGGGTACGCAAAATTACACCGCAAGCGGCGCGGACTATGCGGAAATGTTTGAATGGACTGACGGAAATCCCGACAATGAGGACAGGCGCGGCTTGTTCGTGACCCTTGACGGCGAAAAGATACGTCCCGCAAATGCAGATGATGACTACATACTGGGCGTTGTTTCGGCAACGCCCTCCGTTATTGCGGATGCTCAAACGGACGATTGGGGCAAAAAATGGAAAACCGACGTTTTCGGCGAAAGGCTGCTTGATGAAAACGGCGCATGGATTTTAAACGAAGATTTCCGCGCAGAGGAAAACGAAAGCTATGTCAGCCGCTTAGACCGCAAGGAATGGGCGGCGGTAGGACTTGTTGGCAAGCTCATTGTTATTGATGACGGTACTTGCGAGGTCAACGGGTATTGCAGTCCCGCTAACGGCGGTATAGCGGTAAAATCCGAAACGGGCTACAGAGTTCTTTCGAGGCTTGACGAGACGCACATTAAAATTTTAGTCAAGTAAAGCGAGGTATCTATATGGATAATGTCAAAAAATGGTTTATCGGAATAGGGACGCTGCTTTCAAGCTGGCTTGGAATTTTGTACGTCCCTATGCTTGTGTTGATTTTGTGCAACATCATTGACTACGGTACAGGGCTTTGCGCTGCCAAATACCGGGACGAAACGATAAAGTCTTACAAATCTATACGCGGCATTGCAAAAAAGGTATGTATGTGGCTGCTTGTAGCCGTGGGCGCAATGCTTGACTGGCTGCTCCAGTATACCGCCGAAACGGTGGGTATTGTAATCGGGCTGAATTTTGTTGTTTCTTCAATCGTGGCTGTGTGGCTTATTGCCAATGAAATAATTTCCATTTTGGAGAACGTCAGAGACATAGGCGCACCGCTGCCGCCTTTCCTGATGAAAATTGCAAGCAATATCAAGTCACAGGCAGAAAAGAAAGCTGAAAGTGAGGAAATTGAAAATGAAAACGAATAAAGGTTTGGTTGAGTACGCAAAGGCACAGTTGGGACTGCCGTATTGGTACGGCACGTTCGGTAACATTGCCACGGCTGATTTGTACGCATACAAGAAAAGCCAGTACCCGCAGTATTACAAGTCTTGGAATGATTTCCCAACGCAGTACGGCAAGCGGGTACACGACTGCGTGGGACTTATAAAAGGGTACTTGTGGAGCGATACGGCAACCGCAAAGCCGGCTTATAACAGCAAGCAGGACGTTTCCGCAAACGGTATGCTTTCGGTCTGCAAGGAAAAGGGAAAAATTTCCGCAATGCCCGATATTCCCGGCGTACTTGTGTTTATGAACGGACACGTTGGCGTGTACATAGGCAACGGGGAAGTTATCGAGGCGCGGGGACACGAATACGGTGTTGTGAAAACAAAGCTGAAATCCCGTCCTTGGGTGAATTGGGGGAAATGTCCGTGGCTCACATATCAAGACGAAACGCAGAAGTTCACGCTTAAGGTGAAATCGGGTACTTGGAATGTCAGAAACGGCGCGGGAACAAATTATAAGGTTGTTTGCGTTGTTAAGGGCGGCAATACCTATTCTGCAAGCAAGGTTACAAACGGCTGGTACTACATTGATACGCTTAACGGGTGGATTTCTCCCAAAGGCGTTGACTTGCTGTAAACGTAATGAAAAAAGCCGCCTCGAGCTGTCGGGACGGCATAATTATTTTTAGCCCTCTGTGAAAGCGGAGGGCTTATTTTTTATTGTCCTGCGGAGGTATTTGCAGGGTTTCTCCCAATTGACGGAGAACGTCAAGGGCGCACTTTCGGGTATCGGACGGCAAGCTGAGGTATTTCTCAATAACAGCCGCCTCGTCCTTTCCGCAGCCCGCAAGGGGATTGGGGAGAGGTTCTCGACCGAGAAGGTAATCTGTTGTAACGCCAAACATATCTGCTATTTTAATAAGCAGTTCAAATTTTGGCTCTCTAATGCCTTGCTCATAACCTTGCCAAGCTCGAAGTGTAACTCCCAGTATATTTGCGCATTCTTGTTGTTTTTTTCCGCTTTTTTCTCTTGCTGTTTTAATATTAATCATCATTACCACTCCCTGTATTTATTATAACGCAAAATGGGATATTTGTTAATTGACAATATGCACAAAACTTGCTATCGCAATTTGTACATAAATTTATTTTATTTATCTTGACATTTAACGCGAAATGCGATATAATATAATCATATTAATGAACAAAATGCGTTATAAACGTAGTAAAAAATGAAAGGCAGGTCAATATTATGAAAGTAACAATTACAAAAGAGGCAAAGCAATACTTAACACTGGCAGAAATGTCAAAGGTTCGTGAAATAATCGCCGCCTGCAAAGCTGACGAAAGTACTGTAAAAGAATATGCGAGCATAGCGGCAAACTTTATATGCGAGCGTCCTTACTGCAACAAGATACTTGAGGCAACAGCAGAGATTGTAAGACATAACGGCTATGAGTACAGCGATACAAACAGCGGTATTGATGTATGGGTAAATTTTACGGCATACAGCGATTTAAATTACTTTGTTGTAGGCGGTATATATTTAAGCGACATCTGGCAGATAGGCAACGAAGATGAACACGAGGCGATAAAAAGCAGAATGTACATAAGTCGGTATTTGCCCAATAAACAGTAATCGCAGAGTGACGCGCCGAAAGGCGCGGTAATGCGGCTAAGAGCGGTCACAAGCCCGCCGCAAAAATGAGAAAGGCAAGGTATTGTTTATGAATAAGCGTTATTTGTATCAGTTTGTTGGCGGTGCTTATAATGGGCAGAAATGGCGTTATGCAGCACTTGAAACAAGAAATTTAATCAAAGGCTATACAAAAGATTGGAGCGAAGAACGGGTAAAAGGTATTTTGTGCCCTCGTGAAGAGCTTGACAACCAACCGATAATAGACGGCTATTTGTCGCCTACATATGACGGCGTTCGATACATTGTAGACGGTAAGGTAAAATCAGACTGGCAATGTACAGAAGAAGAAAAGGCAAAAAGTGACAGTTATCACGTTATCAGATACGAAACGAAAGAAGTATACGACGTATTGAGCAGATAACAAATTATGTATCTTGCAAAATAACATTCTGCACCTAAATTGTACCCAATATTACAATTTAGGTGCAATGCCTGTTTACATATACCACTAAATGTGGTATAATTATATCAAACATATTATGAAAGGTCTGATGATATGAAAGCTCTTTCGGTGAGAAACCCGTGGGCGCAGTTGATTTTCGAGGGCGAAAAAACATTTGAGTACCGCACTTGGAAAACCGACTACAGGGGCGATTTGCTTATTTGCAGCACCGCAAACCCTAAAATCAAAGACACTATATGCGGTCATGCCATTTGCGTGGTGAGACTTAACGACATTGTTAAGGTTACGAAAGAAAATTACCAAGAATTTGAAAATGACCTGACCTCCGACGACATAGGCATTTACGCCTGGCAGCTGACTGATTTAAGGTACATACAACCGTTTCCAATAAAAGGTAAACAAGGTTTTGCCAATGTTGACGACAGCTTGATAACGATTGTTTGCAACGCCGACGATGAATTGACCGATGAAGAGGGGGAAAATTTTGTCAAAACTTGCATAGAGCCGTATTTATATAAAGGTAATTAAATTTAAGTTTATCTCACATTTTTATATGTGTATGATAAATATGTAATTAAATTGCAATACCCCGTTAATATCAAAAAAACCGACCCCAAAATGGCTAAGGTTATTATAAGCCAGCTTGGCGGTCCGGACGGCGAACTTGCCGCCTCGCTCAGGTACCTCAATCAAAGATATACCTCGCCTTATCCGCAGGTTAAGGGGTTGCTTACAGATATTGGTACGGAAGAACTCGCACACATGGAAATAATCTCCGCGATACTTTACCAGCTTACCAAAAACCTTACCCCCGAGCAGATAAAGGAAAGCGGCTTTGACGCCTACTTTGTCGACCACACCACGGGGATTTACCCCTCGTCGGCGGCAGGCGTACCTTTTACGGCGGCGTACTTCCAGTCTAAGGGCGACCCTGTTACAGACCTTGTTGAGGATTTGGCTGCGGAGCAAAAAGCCCGCGCCACCTACGAAAACATTCTCCGTTTGGCAGACGACCCCGACGTCCGCGACCCCATAAAATTCCTGCGGGAAAGAGAAATCGTCCACTTCCAGCGTTTCGGCGAGGGACTGCGCATAGTCCAGGATAACCTTAACGCGAAAAACTTCTACGCCTTTAACCCCTCGTTTGACAAGTAAATTTACGCAAAAAAGCGTGTTTCCCGAAAAGGGGAGCACGCTTTCTCTTTTTTGTTTGACTTTTGCGGACTTTTATGCTAAAATATTCATAAAAAAGACAGGAGAATTAATATGAATTTTTTTCCAAATATTGCTCGCGGCAGCGTACTCGCCCAAGACAATACGGTTATTCTGACGCGCATATCGGAGAGCGATTATCACGATTACGAAATTCTTGAACTGGAAAATCCCACCAATCGATTTGTTATGAAAATATTGGATTTTTCGGAATTTATGCGAAGTCTTTGGAAAGACTTTTTAAGTGAAAAAGCCTTTGTGTGCACCGTCAGAAAAGCCGCGGATAACGAATTCTGCGGTTACTGCGAAATAAACGACGTAACAGCCGACGAACCCGAATTGGGTATCAGGATTTTGAAAAAATTTCATAATCAGGGCATAGGCTTTCACGCTTTAAAGCTGCTTATGGACGAATACGCGCAGCTCAGCGGGAAAAATTATTTTATCAGCAAGGTAGATCCCAAAAATTACGCAAGCCGGCGGCTTATGGAGAAACTGGGAGGGAAACCCGACGGGATTTGCGATTTTTTAATCCACGATGAAGATGAGAAAATTGCTTTTGAAAATAAATACGCCCATTTAATAGACGATAAACTTATTGCCGCCGCCGAAAAATTCAACGTCAGTCCCGAGAAACTGTTGAGCCATATACTGCGGTACCGCATAGAAATTACCAAATAATACTATTTTAGGCAAAAAATAAAACGGCATGAGTTCATAAAGAACGACGCCGTTTAATTTTCTGTAGAGCAGGGGAGAACTTAGTCAGGCAACGATACAGAAGTATTGTTACCCGCATGAGCAATTTGCCCTTACCGGTAAAGTGCCCATAAGTGTAAAGGTTTAACCTTTACATAGCTCTTGTTACCTTCCCCGAGCGGAGGCATCTTGTGCATACATAGATATGCTTGGGAGTACCGTTTACAATTGCCTTTACACGCTTAACGTTCGGTTTCCATGTTCTGTTGGAACGGTGATGTGAGTGGGAAACCTGTATACCGAAAGTAACGCCCTTTCCGCAAACTTCGCATTTTGCCATGGGGTTACACCTCCTTTTCAAAATATCATATCGTTTGTAAACAACATTTTTATTTTACCACAAATTAAAAGCAATTGCAATAGTTTTTTGAAAAAAATTTCTCAAAAACCAAAGTTTTTTTAAAATTATGCCAAAAATTCGGGAATAGTCCTTGTAATTTGTTTTAAAATATAGTATAATAATATTATTAATGTTCGGGAGGAGACGTTTTGTTAATAAAACGTACATATATATGGCTGAAACTAACAGATTAACTGAAACTCTCATTCACGCTTTGATTTTATTTACAGCTTTTCCCATTCACGAGTTCGCTCATGCTTTTTCGGCGCACCTTATGGGGGACGACACCGCTAAAAATCAAGGCAGAATGACAATTAATCCCATTAAGCACCTGGACCTTTTCGGTACAATTCTTATGCTGTTTGCGGGGTTTGGCTGGGCAAAGCCTGTGCCGATAAATCCCAATAATTTCAAGAACCGCAAGCTCGGTATGGCTCTGTCCTCGTTGGCGGGACCCGTTTCAAACCTTATTTTGGCGTATATTTCCACAATTTTCTATAAAATTACATTGCTTTTGTTGTCTGTCGGAGCTATAGAATATGGAATTGCGGAAATTTTTGCCACAATATTTGAGTACGGCTTATTCCTCAACGTGGGGCTTGCGGTGTTCAACCTTTTGCCAATACCGCCCCTTGACGGCTCGCGGATATTCACGCTGATATTCCCCGAAAAAACCTACTTTAAGATAATGAAGTACGAAAACATCATTTTCGGCGTACTTTTTATCGCGGTGTGGCTGGGACTTCTGGACAAGCCCCTTGCGTTCCTGCGGTTGGGCGCGGTAAATATTATGGACTTCCTCACAAGGTGGATTTGGTAAAATTTTCTTATTTCTTACCTCTTACTTCTATCCGACAGGCAAGGAAAAGCGAAATTGTAAAAAGTCCCAAGTATACTATATATAAATGTATGGAGTAAATTCTAAATGGTTCTTTCTTTTAAACTGGAGGTGTTCGAGGGTCCTCTCGACCTGCTTTTGCACCTTATTTCAAAGCATAAACTCAATATAAACGATATTCCAATAGTTACGCTGCTTGACCAGTATATGGAATATATTGACAAAATGTCGGAGCAGAATATGGAAATAGCCGGGGAATTTTTGGAAATGGCGGCAAGACTTGTGTACATCAAAACCCTGTCGCTGCTGCCGAGGCACGAAGAGGCGGAAGAGCTGAAAAAGGAGCTGCAAGGCAGGCTTATCGAGTACTCACTCTGCAAAAAGGCGGCGGAGATTATGCGGGAACGCTATGTGGGCAACGTCAACGCCGTGAGGAAACCCCTTGCTATCGAGTTTGACAACACATACTCGCTGATACACGACCCTGCGGAACTTTTGGAGGCGTACTCAAAGGTACAGCAAAAGCCCAAAGAAGAGCAGATAAAAACCGAGGCGTTCAACACCATTGTAAAGAAAAAAATCGTTTCGGTAACTTCAAAGATAATCTACGTCCTGCGGCATTTGTACAAGTCGGGGAGCTGCCTTATGGAGGGGCTTTTCGACGGAATGACGAACCGTTCCGAGAGGGTTGCCACGTTCCTCGCCATACTGGAGCTTACCAAATCGGGCAGAATTTGGCTCAACGACGACAACACCGTGATTACGTTCAACAAAAACCGCAATAAGGAAGAGCAGACCGAAACGGAGGTATCGTATCAATGAAAATAAACGAGGGTATTTCCGTGGTGGAGGCTATCCTGTTCGCCCACGGCGAGCCTATCGAGGCGGACAAGCTTTGCGCGGCGGCGGGGATAGAAGAGGATACGCTTATCAAGCTGATACAGCTTTTGGGCGACAGGTATGAGGCGGACGAAAGCGCCCTTACCGTGCTTAAACTTGGAAACAGTTACCAGCTTGCGGTTAAGGCGGACTTTATAGATT
The DNA here is from genome assembly GCA_023665505.1 of Ruminococcus sp. Lineage (GTDB taxonomy): Bacteria > Bacillota > Clostridia > Oscillospirales > Ruminococcaceae > RGIG8773. Next base: position 9,451 of record JAMPDU010000046.1, on the reverse strand, counting down.
ACGTCAGAGCGGCGCTGGAGACTAAGAAAAATACGCCCCTTTCTCCCGCGGCAATGGAAGTTCTTACCATAATTGCCTACAACCAGCCTGTTACAAAGGGATTTGTGGAGCACGTGCGGGGGATAGACAGCTCCAGCGTGGTGAACTCCCTTGTGGAGAAAAATCTCCTTGAAGAGGCGGGGCGGCTGGACGTTCCGGGAAAGCCTATCGCTTACAAGACCACTTCCGCGTTTTTAAGGTGCTTTCAGCTGACGTCTATAGACGACTTGCCGCCGCTGCCCAATTCCGAGGGGCAGGTCAGCTTTGACGAGATACTTATTACAAAGGAAGATACTGGGTCGGAAGTCCCCGAGGAAGATACCGAGAAAACCGAGCCTGCGGTAGAGCGGGAGGATATGAAAGGGTGAGTGCGTATTGACTGCGCTGGCAGTAATTGGTATAATTGTTTTGCTTATCGCTTTGCTGCTTAATGTTAAGCTGAGGGCGGAAATAAAGTTTTACGGCGGGAAACTCGATTTTAAGGTGAAGTACCTGTTTTTTACAATTTTTCCCTTTAAGGAAAAAAAGAAAAAACCCAAAAAGGAAAGTCCGCCGCCTAAAGAAAAATCCGCCGAAAAAGCGGAGGAAAATTATTCGGGGGAAGAGCCTTACACGATAACCAAAGCCGAGGCGGACGCCAAAAGGAAAGCCTTAAAGGAAACGGAGGCGACAGAAAAAATCCCCGAAGAGAAGAGCAGGGAAAAGCTGTCGGAAAAAATTGACAAGCTTACCGACCTTATCGAAAAGGTGAAAATCATCTGGCAGTCCTCGAAAAAGGGTCTGAAAAGGCTTTTCAAGCACATTTATATAGACGGGATCGTTATCGACTTCGTTATTGCCGAGGGTGACGCATACGACACGGCAATGCGGTACGGGACGGTGAACGCCGTTACATATAACGCGATAAACGCGGTACGGTTTTTGTTCCCCGTGACGGTGAAAACGGTGGACATCGCCTGCGACTTTAACGGGGAAAAGTCCCGCTACGACGGGGAAGTTAAGGTAACCTTGCGCCCCGCGGTGATATTTTCGGCGGTGTTTTCCGTGCTTTTCGGATTGTTAAAAAATTACAGCAGACTTGCGGGGAAAAAGAGTTCCCCAAAAAATTCCAAAACTGCTGTATCAACATAATATAAAGGAGTATAAAAATGGATACAAAGGTAAAAGATTTGGTTTCAACGGCAATAGGTCAGATTCACGAGCTTTCGGACGCTGACACGATTATAGGCGACCCTATAAAGATTGACGGGAATATCACGATAATTCCCGTGTCAAAGGTTTCCTACGGCTTTGCGGCGGGAGGTTCGGATTTGCCCTCAAAGAACGAAAAGGAGATTTTCGGCGGCGGCAGCGGCGGAGGGGTTTCCATACAGCCTTTGGCGTTTATCGTCGTTTCAAACGGGGACGTTAAGCTGCTTGAGCTTGGCTCGGGAAATTCTCCCACAAACGCCATTATCAACGCCGTTCCCGACCTGTTTAACAAGATACAGTCGATGTTCTCGAAAAAGAAAAAGACAGGCGAGGGCGATACTGAGGAAACAATTGACGGGGAAGAGGAAGTCCCCGCAAAAGAGCCGGAGCTTGAAGAGGTAGAAATTAACACAGACGGATTTGATTTCTAAAAAATTTATGAAATAATTGCGCGGTATCTCCATAAAATATCGTTATACTGTTTTTATGGAGGTAATTATGAAAAAAATTATTTGCACGGTTATTTCGGCGGCAATGCTGTTTATGCTTGCGCCGAGGGCGAAAGCTGTTTCTCTTGCGGGAATTTCCGCAAAAGCGTCTGTTATAATCGAGGCGCAGAGCGGTACGGTCATCGCGGGCAAAAACGAGCATGAACGTCTGCCAATGGCAAGTACTACCAAAATTATGACGACTTTGTTACTTCTTGAAAGCGGCGGACTTGACGAGCAATTTAAGGTTGACAATAACGCCATTATGGTGGAAGGCTCTTCCATGGGGCTTTGCGCCGACGATATTGTCACAAAGCGGGCGCTTTGCTACGGAATGATGCTCCCCTCGGGGAACGACGCGGCTAACGAGACGGCTATCCTCCTTGGGGGAAGTACGGAAAAATTTGCCGGTATGATGAACGCTAAGGCGGAGGCTCTCGGCTTGGCGGACACACATTTTGTAACCCCCTCGGGACTTCACGACGAGGAGCACTATTCCACGGCGTACGATATGGCTAAGCTGACGGCGGAGGCGCTGAAAAACGAAACGTTCAGGGAAATCTGCGGCACGAAAAGCGTTAAGCTGTCCTTCGGCAACCCGCCCTACGAACGCTGGCTTGTGAACACAAACAAGCTGCTTTCCCTGTACGACGGCTGTATCGGCGTGAAAACGGGCTTTACCGACGAGGCGGGGCGGTGTCTTATTTCAGCGGCTGAACGGGACGGGGTGACGCTTATTTGCGTAACCCTCAACGCCCCCGACGACTGGAACGACCATGTTAAGATGTACGAATACGGTTTTTCGGTGACGGAAAGCCGCAGCGCGGATTTTGACTTTTCGGGTCTGTACGTCGACGTGGCGGGGGGCGATACCGACAGGGTAAGGGTTGCTCCCGCGGAAGTGCCGAGGTATACCATTATTAATGGGGAAGTTCCCGAAATGTCCTACAGGGTATCGGTTGAGAAGTTTCTGTACGCTCCCGTGTACAAAGGCAAAAAGGCAGGGTCTATTGACTTTTACTCGGGGGACAGGCTTGTTATGACCTCGGAGCTTATCGCCGAAAACGGCTGCGGCGCGGTGGTAAAGGAGTACAAGCCGAAGTGGCACGAAATAATCGTTGAATGGTTCAAAAAATTGATTTAGAGGGAAATTATGGAAAAGACAAGACTTCAGAAAATTATCGCCGAAAGCGGAATGTGTTCCCGCAGAAAGGCGGAGGAGCTTATAAGCCGAGGCTGCGTCAAGGTGAACGGTCACGTTGCCAAGTTAGGGGATGGGGCGACGTCACACGACGTTGTTACGGTGAACGGCGAGCGGTTAAAAATCCCCAAAAAAAGGGAAAAATATTACCTAATGCTTAACAAGCCGCGCGGGTACGTTACAACAATGTCGGACGAGCTTGACAGGCGGTGCGTTACCGAGCTTTTGGCGGACTTTCCCGAAAGGGTGTACCCCGTGGGGCGGCTTGACAGAAACTCGGAGGGGCTGCTGCTGTTCACAAACGACGGCAAGTTCGCAAACGATATTATGCACCCAAGCAGGCACGTTTCCAAAACCTACCGTGTGACGGTGCGTCCCACGGTGAGCGACGAGCAGCTTTCACAGCTTGCGGCGGGGGTGGTTATTGACGGCAGGAAAACTTTGCCGGCAGCGGTAAACGTCCTTACGCAGGAGCAGGGCAGGGCGGTACTGCAAATTGTAATACGTGAGGGCAGAAACCGCCAGGTGCGGAAGATGTGCGAGGCGGTTGGTCTGGAGGTTGCCCGTCTCAAGCGGACGGCGATTGGTCCCATAAAGTTAGGTATGCTCAAACCCGGGACTTACCGTGAGCTTACCGCGGAAGAGCTGCGGGCGATACGGAGCGCGGCGGGGGATAAGTAGAAATATTATTTTATTTGGCAAAAGTGTGAATTTTTTGAAAAATGCGGAAAAAAATTTGTTATTATCTTGTCAAAGTGAAAAAAAAGTAGTATAATTATTGTGGTTTATTTTTTAAATTTGAACGGAGGAACCTTATATGATGACTGAAAGCCAGAAGGCTAAATTCGACGAGTATAAGTCGTATTCCGCGGCAGGCTGCCAAAGCGCGGCGGCTAAACGCCTTGCCGAACTGTTTGACGGCGGGGAGTTTACCGAGCTTGACGCAGCCGTTATGAACGGCGACGCTCCCGCGGGCGTTATCACGGCTTACGGATATGTGGACGGCAGCCCCGTTTACGCTTTTTCACAGGATAAAGCGGTAAAAAGCGGCGCTGTAAACAGCCGTCACGCCGCTAAGATATGTAAAGTGTTCGACCTTGCCTCCCGCTCGGGCGTTCCCGTGGTGGGAATTTACGATTCGGACGGAGCTTTCATCGACGACGGCGCGGAGGCTATCAAGGCGTACAGCGACATTCTGATGTGGGCAAGCAACCTTTCGGGAGTTGTCCCCCAAATCTCGGTTGTGGCGGGCGTTTGCGCGGGCAGCGCGGCTCTGGCGGCGTGCTCTGCGGATTTTGTGGTTATCACGGACGAGGGCGAGCTTTACACCTCCCCCGCAAAAAATATAAAGGGCGAGGACGCGGGAAAGAACGGTACTGCGGCGATTTGCGCCAAGGACGACAGCGAGGCTATGGAGGCTGTTAAAAAACTTGTGGCAATGCTCCCCGCAAACAATATTTCCGCGCCGCCGATGTTTGAATTTTCCGAGACGGGTGCGGCTGCGAGCGGTACTGCGGAGGAAATCGCAAAGGCTGTTGCTGACGCTGACAGCGTTATGGAGCTTTCCGCCGCTTTCGGAAAGTCGGCGTACACTGCCCTTGCCACGTTGGGCGGCTCTGCGGTGGGAATTGCGGCTACCAATAAAACCGACGGCAAGCTTACTTCCGAGGACTGCGCCAAGCTGGCAAGATTTGTCAGAACCTGCGACGCGTTCTCCATACCCGTACTTACATTTATTGATACCGAGGGCTTTGACGGTGACGTCTGCGTTCGGGATATGGCTAAAATCTCGGGGGTTTACGCCGAGACGACCTCACTTAAAATTTCCGTTGTCTGCGGAAAGGCTTACGGCGCGGCTATGGCTGCTTTCGGGGCGGGAAACGCGGACGTTACTTACGCTTACCCCGAGGCTGTAATTTCGCCTATTGCCCCCGTGGCGGCGGTGGAATTCCTTTGGCACGACAAACTTAAAGGCGCGTCCGACCTTGCGGCGGAGAGAAATAAACTTGCGGACAAATACGCCGAGGAAAACGCGTCCGCGTTCGACGCTGCGGCAAAGGGCTGCGTTGACGGTATCATTGCCGCGGAGGAGGCGCGCGCCAAAATTCTCGCCGTTACCGAGCTTATGAACGGCAAGAGAATGACCAAACGTCTGCCTAAAAAGCACAGTAATATGCCCTTTTAGAGGTTAGAAGTCAGAGGATAGAGGTTAGAATTTAAAACGTTGGTTGTTTTGAAAATCTATCTTCTGTTCTGCTATGTTAATTTTTGTACTTATTATTAATTTGTAAAATTTTTATGAATGGTGGTTGTTGTTATGAAAAGATTTAATATCACGGTAAACGGCAAGGCTTACGATGTCGCTGTTGAGGAAGTTGGCGCAGGTTCCGCGCCCGCCGCAGCTCCCGTACAGACTGCTCCCGCCGCCGCGCCCGCGCCTGCCGCTGCTCCCGCCGGGGGAACTTCCGTTAAAGCTCCCATGCCGGGAAATATCCTCGACGTTAAGGTTAAGGCGGGGGACAGCGTTTCCGAGGGTCAGGTACTTATGGTTCTCGAGGCTATGAAAATGGAAAACGACATTGTTGCTCCCAAGGCGGGAACGGTTGCTGCCGTAAACGTTAAGAAAGGCGACAGCGTGAACCGTGACGACCTTCTTGCCTCTATTCAGTAATTGAGAAAGGTTGATTGAAATGGCTAAGATTAAAGTTACAGAAACTGTTCTCCGTGACGCGCACCAGTCCCTTATAGCCACAAGAATGACTATGGACGAAATGCGCCCAATACTTTCCGCAATGGATAAAGTAGGCTTTTATTCCGCCGAAGTTTGGGGCGGCGCGACGTTTGACTCCTGTCTCCGTTTCCTTAACGAAGACCCATGGGAGAGACTTCGCATACTCCGCAAGGAAATGCCCAACACCAAGCTGCAAATGCTTTTCCGCGGTCAGAATATGCTGGGGTACCGTCACTACGCCGACGACGTTTTGGAATATTTCGTTCAGAAATCCGTCGCCAACGGCATTGACATTATACGTATTTTCGACGCTCTCAACGATATTAGAAACCTGAAAACAGCCATCGCCGCCGCCAAAAAAGAGGGTGCGCACGCACAGGTTGCCATTTCCTATACGCTGGGGGACGTGTTCACTACCGAATATTACGTAAACTACTGCAAACAGATTGAGGCGGAGGGTGCTGATTCTATCTGTATCAAGGACATGGCTGCCCTGCTCACGCCTTACCGTACCGCCGAGCTTACAAAAGCTATCAAGGCGGCGGTGAAAATTCCCGTACAGCTCCATACTCACTATACGTCTGGTCTTGCCTCTATGTGCCTTTTAAAGGGCATTGAAAACGGCGCGGACATGATTGACACCGCAATGTCGCCCCTTGCGCTGGGTACTTCTCACGCGCCTACCGAGTCAATGGTTGCGGCTTTACAGGGTACGGAGTACGACACGGGACTTGATTTGGTTCTGCTCACCGAAATCCGGGACTACTTTATGAAACTCCGCAAGAAGTATATTGACAACGGTCAGCTTGACCCGAAAATGCTTGCTGTTGACGCAAACGCCCTTATTTACCAAGTTCCCGGCGGAATGCTGTCAAACCTGCTTTCACAGCTTAAACAGGCGGGTAAGGAGGACCAGTTCACCGACGTGCTTAAGGAAGTCCCCAACGTCCGCAAGGATTCGGGTTATCCGCCTTTGGTTACGCCGACGTCGCAGATTGTGGGTACGCAGGCTGTGTTCAACGTCATAAACGGCGAGCGTTACAAGACCGTTACAAAGGAGTTCAAGGCTCTCGTCAAGGGCGAGTACGGCAAAACTCCCTCGGAGATAGACCCCGAGTTCCAAAAGAAGATACTTAAGGGCGAAGAGCCTATAACCTGCCGTCCCGCAGACCTTTTGCAGCCCGAGCTTGAAAAGCTCAAAGAAGAGGCTGCCGAGTGGGCGGAGCAGGAAGAGGACGTTTTGAGCTACGCCATGTTCCCGCAGGTTGCGCCTAAGTTTTTCGCCAAGAGACGGGACGCGAAGTACGGCGTTGACAGCGCTCACGCCGACCCGGAGAATAAGGTTCACCCGGTATAATTTATAATTATGATTAGGCAAAATATGGATATTTACATTCCCGAAACCGTTAAACGCGTTATCGGCGATACGGCGTATACAGTGGATTCGGTTGGACTTTCAAAGTCGCGGGTGCTGATGTTCCCCGATAAGGTTCTGAAAATCGAAAAGTACGACGGAAACGCCGAAGAAACCGTAAAGATGATGAGGTGGCTGGAGGGGAAAATTCCCGTGCCGAAAGTGCTTTGCAGCGAGGTTTGCGGGGAGTATCACTATCTGCTTACAAGCAGGGCGGATGGAAAAATGTCATGCGACGGGTATTATTTGGAACGCCCCGAGGAGCTGACGGGTTTGTTGGCGGAGGCTTTGGAAATGCTTTGGAGCGTTGATATTGCCGATTGCCCCCGCGTTCGGGATTTGAATACGGAGCTTAAAGAGGCGAGGTACAGAGTTGAAAACGGGCTTGTAGATATTGAGCATACCGAGCCGGAAACTTTCGGCGAAAACGGGTTTGCAAGTCCGCGGGAGCTTTGGGAATGGCTTGAAAACAACAAGCCGGATATTGAGCCCGTGCTGTCTCACGGCGACTTTTGCCTTCCCAATATTTTCCTGAACGGCGGCAAGGTCAGTTGCTTTATCGACTTGGGCGATACGGGCATTGCCGACAGGTGGCGGGATATTGCCCTTTGTTGGCGCAGTCTGAAACGTAATTTTGACGGCACTTTCGGCGGAAAGGTCTATAGCGATTTCGACCCCGATATGCTTTTTGAAAAGCTGAACATTGAGCCGAACAGGGAAAAATTGCGGTACTACATTCTGCTTGACCAGTTGTTTTAAGGCAAATGCCAATTATTACAAAAAGAGCTGTAAAAAACGGCTCTTTTTTTATTGCAAAACACTTGATTTTCTTTGAAAAAAATGGTATAATACTATATATGCGCGATTACGGGCGCAGACGAAAGGATTAGTTGCTATGATAAAAAGTATGACGGGCTACGGCAGAAGTCAGCAAACTCTGGACGGACGGGAAATTCTCGTGGAAATTAAATCGGTCAATCACAGATATTTCGAGTTTTCGGCAAGAGTACCCCGGGCTTACGGCTATCTTGAGGAAAAACTTAAAACGTTTTTGCAGGGTAAAGTCTCCCGAGGAAAGGTCGAGGTCGGAGTTACCGTTTACAATATCGAGGGCAAGGACGCGCTTATCGAGGTGAACAGCTCCATCGCAAAGGGGTATGTGGACGCGCTCCGCAAGGCTAACGAAACGCTGGAGCTTAAGGACGATATTACACTTTCAAACCTTATAAGACTTCCCGACATTTTTAACGTTATAAAGAACACCGAGGACGAGGAGGTAATCTGGAACGACGTGAAAACCGCCGCGGAAGAGGCGTTGAGCAATTTCGTCGCAATGCGGGAGACAGAGGGTCTGAAAATGCGGGAGGACGTCGAACAGCGGCTTGATTACATCGAAAGCCTTGTGGAAAAGGTTGAGGAACGTTCCCCAATGGTGACGGAGGCGTACAGGGAAAGGCTTTTCGGCAAACTCACCGAGGTACTTAACGACAAGAAAATCGACGAGCAGAGAATACTTACCGAGGCGGCGATTTTTTCCGAGAAAACCGCCGTGGACGAGGAAACGGTGCGGCTTAAAAGCCACATAAACCAGTTCCGCGGTCTGCTGGAGATAAACGAGCCGGTGGGCAGAAAACTTGATTTCCTTATTCAGGAATTCAACCGCGAGAGCAACACTATCGGCTCAAAAGCGCAGGACGTGGAGATTACCAAAATCGTGGTGGAATTAAAGTCCGAAATCGAAAAAATAAGAGAGCAAATTCAAAACATAGAGTAGAGGTAAATATGAAACTGATAAACATTGGTTTTGGAAATATGATAAACGCGGGGCGGCTTATTACCATAGTAAGCCCCGAGTCCGCGCCCATAAAGCGCATCATTCAGGACGCCAAGGAAAAGGGCGGTCTGATTGACGCCACATACGGCAGGCGCACAAGGGCGGTTATTATTATGGACAGCGGGCATGTGATACTTTCCGCGGTTCAGCCCGAGACGGTTGCGGGCAGACTTGACGACGAGGAGGAAACCGAAGATGAATAAGGGTATGCTGATTGTTGTTTCGGGACCGTCCGGCTGCGGCAAGGGTACGGTTTTGGCGGAAATTCTGAAAAGCGATAAGGTTTTTTACTCCGTTTCGGCTACAACACGTTCCCCGAGACCCGGGGAGACGGACGGGGTTAATTACTATTTTTTGACAAAAGATAAGTTTGAAAAACTTATTGACGAGGACGGTATGCTGGAGTACGCCAAATACTGCGGGAACTATTACGGTACGCCGAAAAAGCCCGTGGAGGATATGCTGGAGCAGGGGAAACACGTCATTCTCGAAATAGAGGTGCAGGGGGCGATGAAAATTATGGAAAAACGCCCCGAGGCGGTGTTTGTGTTCA